>CAZCBT010000028.1:0-8064 GCA_964497015.1 Candidatus Woesearchaeota archaeon
ATTTTATAACCTTTTCTCTTGAGCTGATAAAGCAAGTCAACATCAAAAGCCCATCTTGTTAACCCAAGCAAAGGAAGCACATCTTTTATGGCTTGCTTTTTAAACAATTTTGCTCCACATTGCGTATCATGCAAATTTAAACCAAATAAAATTCTCACAAGAAAATTAAAAATTCTTGAAGCAATTCTTCTTGTTAATGGCTGCTTGGGCTCAACTATTGATTGCTTTAGCCATCTGCTGGCAATTATAGCATCATACCCATTAATTTTCTTTACCAAATCATAAAATGCAGAAACATCTGTGCTGCCATCCGCATCCACAAAACCAATTAGCTTTCCTTTAGCAATTTTAAAACCCTCAATCACAGCACCACCTTTGCCAATAGCTTCTTTAATGTCAAGATATCTTAGCTGTTTCCATTTTGTAAATTTCTTAACAACACCAAGCGTGTTATCGGTACAGCCATTAAGCACAACAATAATCTCAAATTTTTTATCAAAAATTTTTGAGAAATATTGCAAATAGCTTTCCAAAGTTGGAGCTATTCTTTTTTCTTCATTATGTGCTGGAATTACTATGCTTAGTTCCATTTTGGCTCTTTTCCATTAATACTTCTCGCCATAAAATACAAAATTAAAAACAAAATTAAAAACAAAGATGTAACAATGCTTAATATACGAACAAAAGCAGCATGAAATATCATTATGCCTATAACTTCTAAAAAGCAAGCAGCTATCAACAGCAAACTAAACCAATACCTTTCCAAAGAAAGCAAATATAAAGCCACAGTATAGTTAGCAGAATAAAACAAAAATAGCAAAGCAAAAACCCAAAGAAGATTTGAAATATCTAAATAAGATTTTCCGAATAAAAGCCATATAACATATTTAGGAATCAAAGCATAAAAGAATGTCACAAAAATTCCAACACCAAAAACAAATATTAATGCTTTATTTAGCAAATGAAAGTGTGCCTTTTTCTTTGTTTTATGTTCCACAACCATAGGAAACATAACCCAAACAACAGATGTAGTAGCAAAATAAATTATCTTTCCCAGCAAAGAAGCTGCAGCATAATGTCCTGCAAGCAAACTTGGAAAGTAATGCTTAACCATCAAAACATCTATACTAAACAAAAACATTAATGCCGTCAAACTTACAAACACTGGCAAAGAATACTTATAAACCTGCTTTGTGTCTATTGGTTGTTTTGTTTTGTATTTATGCAATTTATAAAGTTGTAACATCAAAACAACAAAACCAAGTATGAAAGACAAAGCAATAGCAAAGATTGCACCCTTACTTTTAAACCCAAGCAACACTAACAGCACACAAAAACCTATCTTGCCCAAACCTTCTACAGATAGATTAATACCTAAACTCAAAAATTTTTGCATGCCCTGCAAGACTCCCCTGCCAATAGGCAAAACAAAAACCATAAAGACACATAACGCCAGAATTGCCAAAGTAGAATATGGGATCTTTAGATAATCTGCTAAAAAAAAGCAAAATGCAAGATAAGCAATAGAAACTACTGCACCATAAATGCTAAGTCTTTTCAAAGAACGAACAAATAAATTTTTTATTTTTCCGTATTGCTTTTTGGCATTAAATTTAGAGACAAAATTTGTTAGAGAGATTTGTATCGTGTTGATTGGAACTTGCAAGATATAGATTATAGCCATAGCGCTTGCTATTATAGCATATTCTTCTGGGCCAAGAAATCTTCCTGTAAAGAAATGATAGAAAAAGCTTGCCAAACTTAGAAATATTCCTGCTAGCGAAAGTATTATGCTTTGTTTAAATATCTCTTCGCCTTTAATAAAATTAATTAATTTTTTTATCATTTTAAACTATCCATATCAAGCTTGCAAATACAAGCTCCACAAGCCAGCAAAACAATACAATTTGCAATTCATTAAACTTGCCAGTTCTTGCAAATATATGCGGCAAAGAATAAATTTTCTTGTACTTTGAGAATATTTTTCCTTGCTTGAAATAGCCGTAGCTGTCTGCCTTAAACTTGCTCCTTGCTTTTAGCAAAAATTCAATAAAAAAAGGTATAGCACAAATTAAGGCAGCTTTTTCCATGTTGCCAAGAATAGCAACACTTGCCAAGCTTGCGCCAAGTAAATAAGTTAAAGAATCCCCAGGTAGGATTTTTGCAGGATAAAAATTAAAAATTAAAAACGCTAACAAGCTTCCAACCAAAACAAAGCAAATTAAAGCAGCAATATAAATTTCATGCACATAAGCATATGCACCAAGCATTCCAAAGTATATTATTCCTAAGCCTGCTTCTAAGCCATTATAACCAGCAAGCATATTAACCATATTAGAAGCTCCTACCACACCAATTGGTACCAAAACTAAAGGATACAACAAGCCAAAATCAATAGTGCCAATAAAAGGCAAACTCATTCTTGTAACGCCTGCGTTTGTTACTATAAAAGGTATGCTTGCTATCAGCGTCAACAAAGGCTTTTGCCATTGCTTTAATCCAGCAGAAGCAATTTTGCTCTTTTTAATTAACAAATCGTCAATTAAGCCAATAAATGTGATCAAGAATATTGTTGTTAGGAAAGCAAAAATTTCAACAAAGTAAAGCTGTCTTTTAAAAATAAATGTCTGCACGAAAATATAAGCAAAAACGCTAACTATTATTCCAGAAAAAACAACTAATCCACCAGAAATAGGAACAAGTGGCTTGTTTTGCTTGTTCATATCTTTAACAACTAAACCAATAGTTTTTAGATATCTTATTATTGGTTTTGCAACTATTAAGCTTACAAAAAATGCAAGTATTCCGTAAGCGATTACAGATTTCATATTTCTTTTGGTACAAGTACAGCAGGATTTGGAACTTCCTTGCTTAAATAAACTTCCTTGAATGTTATATTTTCTGGGTAGTTTATTTCCCAGATTTTAAGTGGTCCTCTTAGCGCTCCATTGTATAAAGCTAAAGGAATTTGTTGTTCGTCACTATAAACAAGTTTAAAGTACTTGCTTTCGTTAAACAAATACAATCTTGCAAAATTTGTCTTCTTCACTTCTGGTGAAACATAAATCAACGCACCAAGAGGATTAATATTGTTGTTTGCTATCGAAGGTATCACAACTAAGCAAGCATCTATGCCATTATCAAATTCATAACGCTTTCCCTGGAAGACAATACATTTTATTGGCAATTTATACTGCTGATGCATGTACACAAATACTCCTTCAGGTTGCAATAAAGAAATAGAATTATTTTTCTGTTTAATTCTTAACAAGAAAGCGCCTATGCCAGCCATCTTTCTTGGAAATAGTGTATTATTATAAACAATATCATGATCCACAGCTGTGTTTCCATAGTAAATATATAATGTATAGTTTCTTTTTTCTTGTATGCTTCTTGGATCAAGCACAAACACTGGCAACCAAGAATAACGATCGTAATTTTCATCAGAGCCAATAGTAGAATAAGCAGGATACTTGCCTATATCATCAGAAATTATTAACAAATGTGTTGCATTATGGGCATACAAAAATTCTAAAGCCTCTTCTTCGCTATGTCCTGTTAGTACATGCCTACCCATAAAATAGTTTAATGAATAATAAGCATTTCCTCCATCTGTGATAGTAGTTCTGTTGCCGCCTGTCTGAACCCAATAACCATAGTCCCACCAATGTGCAAATATCGCATTACTGGGAGTATTTTCGCGAACCCATTTCATTGAAATCTGCCATTGTAGATTATAGCTAGGCCCAGTAAATCTTGCTTGTGCTAAGCTGGATTTTGCTGCAGGCAAGAACAAGATCACAAAAACAAAACCCATTACCAAAGCATAACTCCAAGAGATCTTGAAATTTTTCAGCTTTTCAGCAAGGTATTCAGCAAGATAACATAGCAAATAACTTGCACCAACACAAACAGCAAGCGTTAGCATTAAAATCAACCTTATAGCGCCTCTTGCACCAAGCAACAATACAAAACTAAAAATCAATGCAAACAAAAGTTTAAGATCTATTTCCTTGAAATGCGAATGTATTTCTCTGTATTTTGTAACGTAAACATAGATTAGATAAATTGGGAATACTATCATCGCACCTACAAATAAAAATTTTGCAATACCAGTTTCGCCATTTAATACAGAATTTGGAGAATATCTGCTGAAAACAAAAGCTAACAAGAAAATAGAAAACGCTGTCGTAAGTTGCCATTTCTCTTTTTTTGGAAAATGTTCAACCAACTTGTAAAACATTAAACCCACACCAACAAGAAATATTAACGTTATCAATATGCCAAAACTTCCAAACCAATCTGTTACATATGGCTGTCTGTTTTCTGCTACAGTTAACATCCATCTTGTAACACCAAAAGGATGTATTGCTAAATTAATAAGGTATTTTGCTTTTTTAATTAAAAAACTTGGACCAAACATCATAAAACTTCCAGAGATTGCAACAATAGCTGCTATAATTAAACAAGTTATGCTCTCTGGCAGCTTTATGTTTTTAATGTATTTGTTGAGTTTTGTATATTTAAAAATCAAATAAGTTAAAGCAAAAAGCAAAGCAACGTAAAGAGGAGCAAATGTTGTACTTGTAAGCAGCTTATTTATGCTGTATCTGCTTGCTTTAAAACCCCAAATCAAGACTGTAACAAAAATACCCAAACTTAGAAATGCCATGGTTTCTCTTTTTTTAAATCTCTCAATAAAAATTCCTGCAAATCCAAACAAACCAAAAATCAAAAACAAATACCCAACACCACCCCAGCATAAGGCCATTAAAAACATTGCAAACCCTGCACCAAGGCCAAATAAGATTGCTTTTTTAAGTTTCTTTGTTTCCAATGCATATGTCCAAAGATATAAGCTTAAAAACATTGCCGCAAGTCCAGCAGCTTCTTTATCAGCAAAACCAGCCATTGTTCTGTAGAGATAAGCAGGATTTACAGCAAGTAAGGCAGAAGCAAGCAAAGCAATATTTTCATTAAAAAGTTTTTTAACAAATAAATAAAAAAACAATAATCCAATCGCAAAAAATATAACGGGGTAAATAACATCTATGTACTCTAAAGTTAAACCAATACCAATAGCATGTAAAATTTTATAGGCATATGCCACAATATAGGAAACAGCTGTTAATTCGTTTGCTGGCATAAAACCAAAAGGCCAATAACGCATGGCATCAAATTGCATCAAGCTTCCATGTTCTACAATGTATCTCGCATAACGTAAAAATAAATAAGGATCCAAAGCAAGAGGTGTATGTTTGCCAGTTGTAGCGTCTATTAGCAAATTTAAATTTCTTGTTCTGATCCAGCAACCAATTACCAACACAATTAAAAACCCAATCCAATAAAGATATTTTCTTTTTTCAACAAGAAAGTTAAGCAATTTTTCCTTTCTTTCTTTAATTATTCGCTCTTCTGTTCTTTCTTGAGTTTCGTTTTGCATTTTAAAACAGCAATGGTGTTACATAAACTTCTATCAAAGCCGCTATTCCTAGTATGCCAGTAGATATTAATATCAACACTAAAACATCTTTAAGTACTTTTTTAAAATGTTTTGTTTCAAAATCATGATTGATAACAGCTACAGAAATTAAACTTCCTGCCAAACCAGCAATAAAATAAGCAATAATTTCAAAAATTCCATGTGTAAGGTAACGCAGAAATCCTGCTGAAAATATTGTAAAATAATGTGCTATACTTAACCAGCCATGCTTGCCGGCAAAACTTGCAAGATTTGTTCTGATCAAATTCCCTATTGCTGCAGAAATAACACTTGCATTCCATGTTAGAATGAAAATTGCTCCAGCACCATAGAAAAAAGCAAAAAATATGCAAAATAGCAAAACCTTAACATTATTAAAAAATATGTGTTTCAATATCACGCTATCAGCAATAGCTGCACCTCCAGCACCTGCATTAATTGCCCTAATAGTTTCTGTTTGTGCCTTAAAGAGTTTTTCAACAGTATGTGTAGGCATAAAAATATAACTTAAACTAAAAGCAATACAAAACCCAAGAAACATAAAAGTCATAAATTTCAAGGCCCTAGCATGATGTTTGAGCCTTAATTGTTCTTTGCTTAGCTTAACATCCACATATTCTTCATAACGCATTGTATTGTACATTAGTGGCACACTTGCCAAAACTGTTAGAAAAACCATAACCAGACTTGCATAGCTTTCAAAAACCCATATGCTTAAAAATGCAGCAAATCCAGCATACAAGAAACCAACAAGCAACAATTCCCATGATTTCCTTGTTGCTTTCTCTGGTGTTGCTAGCGACTCCAAAACCATAGAATTTGCAAGCCTTAAAAAGTTTAAATATTTTTTGCAAGCTAAAAGTTATTTTCACAAAATTTTTAAATAAAGGTTCAAACTAAAAATACATGGACAAGTTAAAAAAATTTAACAAGATTTGTCAAGATATAAAAACTCTTAAAATACAAGGTGCAGAAAATGTTGCTATCGCTGCCTTACAAGCATATCATTTAAACCCCACAAGAAGAGCTGTTAAAAAATTAATTTCCCTACGCCCAACAGAACCTTGCTTAAGAAATGCTCTAAAGTTTGCCCAACTTTCTCCTGAAAATGTTAGCAAAGCGATAGCACACTTTCATGAAGCAAGAGATATTATTGCGAGATACGCAACAAGAAAGATCAAGAACAACATAATAATATTTACACACTGCCATTCTAGCACTGTTATGTGTGTGCTTGCAGAAGCAAAGAAACAAGGAAAAAAATTCATAGTAAGAAACACAGAAACAAGACCTTTGTTCCAAGGAAGAATAACAAGTAAAGAACTTGCAAAGCTAAGAAT
The DNA here is from genome assembly GCA_964497015.1 of Candidatus Woesearchaeota archaeon. Taxonomy (GTDB): domain Archaea; phylum Nanobdellota; class Nanobdellia; order SCGC-AAA011-G17; family JAFCDX01; genus CAZCBT01. The sequence continues at coordinate 6,823 of CAZCBT010000028.1, forward strand.
ACCAAACACGCATTTTGTTGACTCTGCCTTAAGACTTGCCTTGAAAAAAGCTGATCTTGTGCTGCTTGGAGCAGATGCTATAACAGCAGAAGGAAAAGTTATTAACAAAATTGGCTCTGAACTTGTTTGTTTGGTTGCTGATCGCTACGAGGTGCCAGTTTATATTTGTGCTGATTCATGGAAATTCGACCCTGCTACGCTTTATGGCACAGTTGAGCCAATTGAATATAGATCCGCAAAAGAAATATGGAAAAATCCTCCAAAAGAAACAATTGTAGTTAATCCTGCATTTGAAAAAATTGCTCCAGAATTGGTAACAGCAATTATTTCAGAACTTGGCATTCTTGCTCCAGAAGTTTTTGTAACGCAAGTGAAAAAAGCCTACCCATGGATGTTCAAAAATGAAGATGGTTTGTATTGATTTAGATCAAACATTAGTCGAGTCAAACAAAGCACATGCTCTTGCATTTAAAAAGGCATTTAAAGAATTCGGCTTAGAAGTTCCCAAAGCGAAAGAAATTATTAAACATTTGCAAGGAGACTCTGCTGAAGTCATAATTAGAAAGCTATTTCCAAAATTAAAAATTAAAGAAGCCCACGAAATAGCAAAGACCCATAATTACTATGTTGTTAATGAAACATATAAGCTTGCAAAACCAATAGTAAAAAATGTTAATCAGGTGTTAAAGAGAATAAAAAAGAAATTTAAACTCGCTTTGATTTCTAATTGTTCAAAGCAAGAAATATTAGCATTGCTAAAAGGTGCAAAAATAAACGCAAACATTTTTGATGTGATTATCAGCAAAAATGAAGTTTCTAAACCAAAACCAAATCCAGATGAGATTTTCAAGGCTCAAAATTTAATCCACTCAGAAGCAGGTTATTTGGTTGGTGATAGTGTTAATGATATTAAGGCAGCAAAAATGGCTGGCATTAAAAGCATAGCTGTTCTAACTGGTAATTTGCCAAAGAAAGAAATTCTCAATGCAAAACCCGATTATGTAATAAAAGATATCTCTGAACTGCCAAAAATTCTAAAGGAAGCAGCTTAATCACACTGTGTGTAGTTACATCTCGTGCACTTGGCACACCCTTCTTGGAAGATTAGCGGACTTCCGCAATTTGGACAAGCACCCATCTGTATGTTAATGTCTATCAAGCTATTTTTTTCTTGTTCGAAAGGACTTTCAAAATTTTCAGAATCAAATTTCTCTGGAAGTTCGTCTTTAACTTTGTTAGCTT
>CAZCBT010000029.1:0-6388 GCA_964497015.1 Candidatus Woesearchaeota archaeon
TCTTCTTCAAGTTCCTTGAGATAGCCCTTCCGTTTGAGCCATTCAACCTGATTTGTATAGTATTTAAAAACAATGTCCCCTTTTTCAGGAGAATTTTCCCAAGGCTCTACAAGCACAAGATCGTTCTCTCTAACCCAAAGGTATCTCTTCAATCTCCCAGGGATTCTGCAAATTCTTGTTTTTCCATCAAGACATTTAACCCTCATTCTTGAAGCGCCTAACCTTTGCTCTACTACCCCAAAAACTTCATTACCTTTAGGCAGCCTTACTCTAAATTCCTGTTCTTGCTGCGGTTGCTGTTTTTTTTTCTTTGCCATATAAAACTTCCAAGAATCCAATTTATAAATTTATTGCTTCCTAAAACACACTGTAAGTCTGTAAATTTTTTTGCTAGTAATTCTGCTTATCTTATACAAAGACCTTGTTATTTTTAATTCGCCTTTAAAAGATTTTTTGAGTACCCTTCCTAATGACAATGCAAACCTCTGTGAAGTTAAGTATATATCAACACCAGTTTTAAGTTCTACAATTTTAGCAATAGAAACCTTTCCTTTTTGTTTTCTAATCTGTTTGTTAACAAATTTCAAAATTTCTTTATCTGCTGGTCTTAATTGTATGATGGCTTCATAGTACATTTTAAATTTCAAAAATCATAGCATAAGGTATGCCCTTAACTTCAAGAACATTTTCTTTGCAAATTATCCCTTTACTGATACATAGTTCTATTATTCTTCTACCAACAAGACTTACATTGGATTCAGATTTAATTATTTTTATCACATCTTCTTTGGATAGAAGTTCATCTTTATAAAAATCTTCTTTAACGTCAAGCTGTTTCTCGCCATTCTCAAATTTCTTGCCAAGAAGCTCTTCATCACAAATAGCAACAACCTTACCCCTTGCGGAAACATGTATTTTAACATAAAACTTTTCAGACATTTTACTTTTCTTTTACAACATGCTTTGCTCCGCAGGCCATGCATTTAATATAAAGAACGCCATTTTCTGTAATAAGTTGCGTATCTAATTTTTTACAATCTGGACAAATAACATAACGCTCCGCATACTCAACAATTTTTTCATTAATAAACTTTGGATTTAATCTTCTGCCAAGCACCAAGCGATCACCTTCGATTTTTCCAGGTGTAGCAAGTTCCTTAAGCAAGAACTTCATAAAATGCTGCGGATCCCTATGAAAGAACTTTGCTATTTGAAAAAAATTGTTTATTATTGTTGTGTTTCCAATTAATCTTCCAGTAGCTTTTGGAATCTCTGCTCTGCTAAGTTCTTCTCTTTCTTCAGGCATTTCTTTGTATGCCTTTTCGAGCAATTCTTTATAGCTTAACATTTCCAACACAAAACAAGAAAAGCTTTTAAGTTTTTCCCTAACTAAATTTCAAATCTTCTGGATAAAACCACGTTTCGGCTCAAAGATAATACCTTCTTTTTTAAGCTTATCAATAATTTCCTCAACCTGATCTTCGCGGATTCCTTTTTCTGCTGCTTCTGCAACGATTTCATCTATAGGGATAGATTTAATTCCGCTATTTGTAAAATCATCGATAATTTCGCGCACAATAACAATTTTACTTCTTTGCGAAGCTGGAATTCCTGTGCTTATTCTATCTATATCAAAAGTTTTTGTCTCGTAATCAAAACCAACAGCAATTAAACAGTGCTTTAAAATGTTAATAGCCCTTTTGGCATCCGCCTTTGTAACAGTTTGTGAAAGCCTTACCTTTGCTGAAGCCTCCGCAAGCCTTACTAAAGCCTCAAGTTGTCTCGCTGTTATTGGAATGGGCTTGATCCCTGTATCTGAAGAAATTTCCATATTCCTAAGATTAACATAAAAATCTTTAATTTCTTTCAAAGCAGCCTCTGTTAATATGGGATGTGCCTTTTGTCTAGCATAGGAAATATATTTCTTTAACAAATCCAAGGGTATCTCATGCTTTATATCTTGAGGCTTTCTTTGCAGCTCAAGAATATGTGTGGCAATCGCATCATCTTTGTCTTTTGACGGCAAATCCCTAACAGGAAATATTAAGTCAAATCTATTAATCAACGTAGGAGGCATGGCAATTTGAGCAGCTATTGGCTGATAAGGATCAAATCTCCCAAACTTCGGATTTGCTGCAGCAAGAATTGTTGTTTCTGCTCTCAAAGTTGCTTGGATGTTTGCTTTGCTAATAGTAATTGTCTGCAATTCCATGGCTTCATGTAAGGCAGCAGTGTCTTCTTGGCTAAGTTTGTCAAGTTCGTCAAGTGCTGCTACCCCTTGATTTGCAAGTACTATAGCACCTGCTTCTAAAGCCCAACCCTTTAAAAACTCATCGCGTAATACCGAAGCTGTGAGCCCAGCAGTACTTGCTCCCTTACCAGAAACATACCTTCCCTTTGGAGCGACATTAGCAATAAATTTCAACAACATACTTTTTCCGCTTCCAGGATCTCCAACAAGTAAGATGTGGATATCACCCCTTGTTCTTGTTCCATCAGGCCTTTGTTTTTTCACACCACCAAAAAGCTGAAACGCCAATGCCAGTTTAATATCTTCATGGCCATAAATGGAAGGTGCTATTGTCTTAACAAGCTTCTCGTAAATCTTTGGATCCTTAGCAAGTTCTTGGATTTTTGCTTCATCTTCAGGTGTTATTTCTATTTCCTCAAAACTTTCTTCCAGTGGTTCTATGTAGTTGGCTTCAACAGCAAGATCATAACGAGTAGAATGCACACCACCTTTAAGCATAATAGGAACTTCCTTTACAATACCATAGATCCCAACCTTATTTCCAGGAGTTGTACGTTTTTCCATTTTAGGCTCAACAAGATCCCCTTTCAAGAAGACAGATATTCTCTTAGGTTGCTCGCCACCTTCGAGCATTTCTGGAACCTCTTCTATTACTAAACGTTGTGCATCGACAAGTTCTTTGCTAAGCAATCTAAATCTTCCTTTCCTCCCGCAAGTACATCTTGCTGGCTCGCGGAAAACATTTTCAAGTTGCAGAACAGAAATTATGTTTCCACAAGCAGGGCACTCGAATCTTGCACTTGTTACCTGTGGCCTAACATCAGAGGCTTGTCTTACTACGCCAACGATACTCAAAAACTTTCCAAGGTGCACGCTCCTTAGATTCCTAATAGAAACTTCTTGTGATGTCGGTAAATTAAAGAACCTTGGCTTAATCTTTTTGCCTGTTGCGATTTCTATTTGGTCTATAGCAATTTCACATGCTTTCAAAAGTTCTTCTGGCTGATCAAGTAATTGTTCAGCAAGCTCAAAATCGAATTTCGCAAGCTCAGAAAAATCAAGAACAAGTGACTGTTTGCCTTCGTTAACAACCCTATGAAGCTCATTCTTATAGTTGTCTTCAATAAATTCTTTGAACAGTTCTATTTGTTTTTGTGTTTCATATACCATCTTCCTCCTTTAAAAAAGAAAAAATTAAGCAACTTTTTTTAACACTTTCACTAGCTTTTCCACTGCCTCTTTAAGTTTTGCTTCGCTTGTTGTACCTGTACAAACAATTTTTCCATTACTGAAAAGCAAAAATGTTGCTTTTGTTCCTGAAAGCTTATACACCAATCCTGGAAATTGTTCTGGTTCATACTCTGTGTTTTCCAGCTTCATTGCTAGCTTGTTTAAATTCAAATCCATGTGCAGATTTCCAGAAGCAACCATATTTTGGATTTTTATCTTTGGCTTAACGCTAATCCTAACGCCTGCCTTTCTTACATTTTTTATTATGTTATCAATAGCTTCCTTCACCTTAGACATGCTTTTCGCTCCTGTACACACAACATTTCCAGAACTAAAAATCAATGCTGATGTTTTTGGTTCTTTAATCCGCATCACCAATCCTGGAAATTGTTCTGGATTGTATTCTGTATTTGGTAATGTCTCTGCTAGCTTAATTAGTGGTATATCATGCTCCAACGATGTTGATGCTACAATGTTTTGAATTTTCAATTCGCGCTTTTCTTTTTTTTGCTTCTTAGTGGCCATGGCTATTTATAAATACAAAAAGTTTTATAAATTTATTCTTCAAATTGTTTTATTGCTATTTTACAAGAAAAACTTCAAAGTTATAATCTCTTATCTTCTTTGCAATACTTGCTTCATAAGTGCTAGGTTTAGAAGAAGCCACTTCTATGCTTGAAGCATTAACCTTTGCAGCGATTCCAGAAGGGTCAAATTTATAGCTAGCAATTATAACAAATTTTGCCTTTTCCTCTTTCTTAAGGCCTGCTTTTTTCCTTAACTCTTGTAGCAATCTTGTTAATTCTCTTGCATAACCTTCTTGCTCAAGTTCTGGTGTGAGTTGTGTGTCAATTTCAACAGCAAAATTTCCGTGTTGCCAAATAACTTCTTTAACATTTGCTTGTGTTTTGATTAAGCTTTCATAATCTTCCAAATTCTTTTCACATGTAATTATAGCTTGTTTTAGAGGCCATCTTATTCCGAGTTTTGCTTTTTCACGCCCTGCAAGTATTTGTTTGATTATCTCCTTTACTAAAGCAACATCTTCTTCTAGATTTTTATCAATTAACTTTTCCTCATAACCTGGCCAATTGCAAAGATGTATACTTTCTTCTTGCAAGTCAAACTTATTTTTTAGTTGCTGGTAGATTTCTTCTGTTGTAAATGGACAAATAGGAGCAAATAGCTTCAACAGATTAAACAAAACATTAAAGATCGTATAGCAAACAACTTTGGGCTTTTTGTGAATTTTTTCTCTGGTAAGCTGAATATAAAACCTACTTAACTCAAAAAACAAGCTCTCTATTTCCCAAGGAACTTCGTTAAGCTTATATTCTTCAAACAATTCTGTAACACGTTTTATTGTTGAATGTAATCTTGAAAGTATATAACGTTCTTCTATATCAAGATCTTCAACATCTTGAGGAATTTCATTAGCATATTCAACCAAGAATTTTGCTATGTTATATAGCACTGAAAGGTTTCTGAATTTAACCCCTATGTCGTTAAAGTTATAATTCAAATCCAATCCAGGATCTGTGCCGCCTATTGTATAAAATCTAAATGTGTCCGCACCATACTTATCAATAACTTCTGAAGGTGAAATGTAATTTCCTAAGCTTTTTGACATCTTTCTTCCAAGAGCATCGTTAATAAAGCCATGCATATACACTGCTTTGTAGCAATGCCTTTCAAAGGCAAGCATAGAAGCAATGAAAAGCAAATTAAACCACCCTCTGATTTGATCTTTTCCTTCTATAATCAAATCTGCAGGCCATAACTTCTCAAATAAATCTTTTTTTTGCGGATAATCTAAACAAGTCCAAGAAGTTGTGCCTGCATCGATCCAAACATCAAGCACATCTGGTTCACGCTCCATAATTCCACCACATTGACATGAGAATTTTATCTTATCAATGTAAGGCCTATGCAAATCTTCTGGAATTTCGGTTGTGTATTTCTTAAGTTCTTCTCTGCTTTCGATAACAACAAAATTTCCACATTGCTTGCATTTCCATATTGGCAACGGTGCACCCCAATAACGTTGCCTTGTAATGCTATTGTCCCTAAGTGAAGCTAACCAAGAATCAAACCATCTACTTCCAGCCCAACCAGGTTGCCAAAATATTTCTTTGTTAAGATCGCGCATCTTTGCAACAAGATCTTCGATTTTGAAAAACCATTGTTCTGTTGCTCTAAACACAACTGGGCTCTTGCAACGCCAACAATGCGCGTACTCATGCTCAACAGGCGTAACAGCAATAACAACGCCTTTTTTCTTAAGTTCTTCCAAGAATCTTGAGTTATCTTTTAAAGCATCCCACCCAGAAAACTTTCCCATTACTTGCTTGTAATGTCCTGTTTCGTCAAGCTCATTAAAAGCTATTAACCCATAACGCTTTCCAACCTCATAGTCTTCTGGCCCACAACCGGGTGCACAATGCACCAATCCAGAACCAGAACTAACATCAACATATTCAGCAGACAAAACAACACTATGCAAGTTTGCACATTCTTTAGCAATTTTATCATAAACTTCTTTAAGTTCCTCATAAAAGGGATGCTCGTATTTAATACCTTCAAGACTCTTACCTTTTAACGTTTCAATAACCGTATAACTTTTATCAAGCATACCTAGTAAAGCGTTAACTAAAACCTTAGCAACAATCCATATTTCTTCCTTGCCATCGACATCAACTTTAGCTTTTACATACTCTTGCTCGGGGTTTACCATAATAGCAAGATTAAACGCTATCGTCCATGGTGTTGTTGTCCATACAACAAGATATTCGTTAGCAGAATTTTTAATTTTGAATTTTAGATAAACAGAATCATCTTTTTTTGTTTCATAGCTAAGTTCATGTTTTGCTAAAGCAGTAGCACACCTCGGACACCAGTGCATAACTT
>CAZCBT010000029.1:6488-7794 GCA_964497015.1 Candidatus Woesearchaeota archaeon
CTAAGTTCATGTTTTGCTAAAGCAGTAGCACACCTCGGACACCAGTGCATAACTTTTTTGCCTTTGTAAAGTCTGCCATTTTTAAAGGCTTGCTTTATTAACCACCATTCGCCTTCTATAAATTCATTTTTAATTGTCATATATGGATTATCAAAATCCATCCATACTCCTAGTCTTTTAAAATCTTCACTCATCTTTTTTAGATTTTCCAAAGCAAATTCCTTGCATGCCTCAACAAACTTTTCAACACCAAATTTTGGAATTTCAAGCTTTGTTATGCCAAGCTTTTCTTCAACTTTGTGTTCAATAGGTATGCCATGCATATCATAACCAGCTCTATCCCAAACATTAAAACCGCGCATTCTTTTGTAGCGTAAAACACAATCCTTAAGCACCTTATTCCATGCTGTTCCTAAATGTACTTCACCAGTAGTATAAGGTGGCCCATCTAAAAAGTAGAAATTCTTGCCGTTAGCGTTTTTTTGTTTTGCCTTCTGATAAATCTTATTTTCCTGCCAAAACTTCAAGATTTTTTCTTCATAGTCAAGAGGTCTGAACATTTTTTATTGGAAACACAAATGTTTTATAAATATTATGCAAAACTTTAAAAAGCCAATTTCCTTTTTAAGCTTACAAAAAATGACAGAACTCTGGATTGAAAAATACAGACCAAAGAATTTTGAAGAAATAGTGGGCCAAGAACACGTTATAAAAAGGGTTAAATCCATGGTTAAAGACAAGAACCTTCCTCATTTGCTATTAATAGGACCTGCTGGCACAGGTAAAACTAGTTTAGTTCTTGTAATGGCTTACGAGCTCTACAAAGAAAGGTGGCGTGAAAATATACTTGAACTTAATGCCAGCGACTCAAGAGGGATAGATGTTATCAGAAACGAAGTTAAAAATTTTGCCAAAACAAAACCAATTGGTAGTGTGTCGTTTAAAATTTGTATTCTTGATGAAGCTGATGCTCTAACCAAAGAAGCACAACAGGCCCTTAGAAGAACCATGGAAAAATATAGCACCACATGTAGATTTTGCTTGCTTGCCAACTATGGAAGCAAGATAATAGAGCCAATACAAAGCAGGTGTGCCATTTTTCGCTTTAAGCCCCTAACAAAACAGCACGTAAAAAAGATAGTTGAAAAAGTAGCAAAACAGGAAAATCTAAAAATACAAGAAAATGCTTATGATTACTTGCTTGAAGTTTCCCAAGGTGATGTAAGAAGATTGTTGAATATTTTACAAAGTGCTGCTTCAATAAGCAAAAATATAACTGTTGACAACATAAAAGAAATTGTTTCCG
>CAZCBT010000030.1:0-7613 GCA_964497015.1 Candidatus Woesearchaeota archaeon
AAATAAGATTATGTAAAGAAAAACCTACACCTAAAGAAGAAACTCAACCTTCTGGAACAGGACCTGTAGCGCCTCAAATCCCCCTACCAGAGTGTTCCGATGGAATTGATAATGATGATGACGGTAAAGTGGATTATCCAGAAGATCCACAATGTTTAAACGAGCTTGATGACAGCGAGGCTCCAACAGCCATTCCACCAACTACTGGGTTTATAGGAGCGCTAAAAACAAGTGGAAAGTATCTTGCTTATCTTGCTGCTTTGATTGTAGGCTTGTTAATTTTGTATGCAATTTATCAATACAAAAGATACCCAAGAGTGAAAAACGTTTTAGTGGAAAAAGCCATTAAGGAAGCAAAATACAAGAAAACTTCATAGAGATATTCTTTTTCCATTACTTGCAATGTGAACATTCTTTCCAATTTTATAGCCACACTCTTCTGCAAGTTCTGCCAAGCTTGTTAATTTTGCAATGTCACCATGTGCTGGTATTATGTGCTCTGGTTTAACCATGTTAATTAAATCTCTTAAGTCTTCTCTACTTGTATGCCCGCTAACATGAACATCTGTAAAGATTCTTACTCTAAATTTTTTTAGCCTATTTTCAAGCATCATTCTGTTGGCGATGTTTGTTGGCTCTTGAATAACCCTACAAGAAAATATCACATGATCTTCTGGCTGGAATGTGAAAGGCAATTCTTTCCTGCTTAACCTATCCAATATCGAACCAGGCTCACCTTGATTTCCTGTACAAATAACCAAATGGCTTGCAGGATCCTTTTCAACTTTTTGCAGAACTTTTTTAATTTGCTTGCTTCTACCAGCTATTAAAGCATCTTTGCTTAGATTAACAAGCTTTAACTTTTCAGCAGCCTTGATATATTTTTCCATACTTCTACCAATAATCACAATGTTTCTATTCATTAATTTTCCAAGTTCTACTATACTATGCAATCTTGCAATATGGCTTGCAAAAGTCGTAACAAAAACCGCATGTCCTGCATTGTTAGTACCAAGTAAAACATCCTTTAGCAATTCATAAGCAACTTTTTCAGAAGGCGTTTTTCCTTCTCTTGAGGCATACAAGCTTTCTACCATCACCACCTTAACACCTTTTCTGCCAAGCTGTCTTAGTTTTTCATAATTTGGCTTTTTTCCAAGCATAGGATGATTATCAAACTTGAAATCATTACAATAAAGAACTATTCCTTCTGGTGTGTGCAAAGCAATAAGTGCACATTGCAAGGTACTATGGGTAATGCCAATTAGCTCAGCAGTTATATTTTCAGAAACTTGATATGAGCTATTTGGATTTAAAGCAATTAACTTGTTTGGCAGTCTAATTTCTTCATCTCTAAGAATAGACTTCAAAACTTCGATGGTATAGGGCGTGCCTATTACAGGAGCATTATATTTGCTTGCAAGATAAGGCACAGCAGCAATATGGTCTAGATGAACATGGCCTAAAATAATTGCCTTTACTTTGTCTCGCCAATCTTCTATAGCAGAGTCTTCTGGTAATGCACCAATAGCCCGTAATTTCCTGTAGGAAATCTCTATCCTTTCTTCACGTTCAAGATTAACAATAGCAGGCAAGAAAATTCCCATATCAAGAATTACAACATCATCGCCAACTTTAACAGCAGTCATATTTTTCCCAACTTCTTCATAGCCACCAACAGTACAAATTTCCATAGAACAAAATTCAAAAGTTAATATTTAAATATTTCTCTTAGCAAATTAAACACTTTCTTTGATTTTCTTTGCAATTGCTTAGTGGAACTTAGCTGAGAATCAATAAGAATTTTTTGCTGTTTGCTCCAAATCTTGTCAGGATGCGTCTTAACATAATTAGCCCAATATTTAACAAATTCCAATCTTTCTTTTTTCGGATCTTTTTTCGGTTTCAAGAGGTTTGGTTTCAAGAGATTCATTTTCCTCTTATTTCTTTTTTGTATTTCAAAATCTTCTTTTTATCTATATTTCCATTGAACAATTCTTCAAGATAATAAGCATCTTCTATATCTCTAGGTGACTTAAGATAATATCTCTCAAAGGTGATCTACATTTCAATGGGCACATCTTGAAATGATTTTTGTGAATTCTAGCACTTCTTTGTCAAGCTGGTTCAGAGTTTTGTCTATTTTAATTTTATTCCCTGTAAAAAGCATTTTATTGCTTAGCAAGAACCTCTGCTATTTTATTGCCGAATTCTTGTGCAGCTGCTGGATTCTTGCCTGTAACAATTCTTCCATCAACAGTTACTTGTTCTCCAGTATAGGTTGCTCCATGCGCTTCAAGATTTCCTTGTTCAGAAGGCCAGGCTGTTGCTTTTTTGCCTTCTAAAATTCCAGCATTTGCTAATACACTAGGAGCTATACAAATAGCAGCAACAACTTTACCAGCTTCATAGAATTCCTTAGCAAGACTTATTGCTTTTTCATTGTCAAAATAAACAGCTGCTCCTGGTCCGCCAACAAAAACAATAGCATCATAATCATCAACACTTGCTTTGTCAAGTGTAAAGTCCACAGTTACTGTTTTTCCTGCTACACTTACAGCTTCTTCTTCAAGTGATGTTACAAAAACACTGGCATTAGCATTTTCAAGAACTTCGCGTGGTGTAAAATACTCCTCATCTCTAAAATTATTTGGAGCAATTACCATCAAAATCTTTTTTCCACTTAAATCTGGCATACCCTCACCTCCTTGCATTTTTTCTTGAACGCAACCAGCAATAAATAAAATTGCTAACAATATTAAAAATCTTTTCATTTTTTCTTTAAGCTTTTTCTTTTTAAAATTTTTTCTATTATAAAATTTCCAATGTAGCCACAATTTTTGCATCTGTATTTTCCAGTAATTCCGCCACTTTCTAAAACAATCTTGTTTGATTTGCATCTTGGACATATTAGCATTTTACCCAGAAACTTTTTCTATCAAAAACCAAAAAGTAAATATAAGGATCGCAAGTGTTATCAAAGCCAAGCCAAAGGTAAATTTTTCACCAAGAAGCCATATTCTAAAAAGCCTATAAGCTAGATAAACTGTTAAAATGTCTCTTATTAAACTTCTGAATCCCATAGATTTTAGATGTGCTACAAATTTAAAAGACTTTTCAGCAGAAACCTTTAAAAATTTTTACCCCCATATAATAATAAAAATGGAAGAATCCCATAAAAACATTTCCAAATTGTATGAAAAGATTTACAACAAAATAAAGCATCCGTATTTTATGTATGCTTTTGAAGATGAGCTTGAAACAAGAATTGAGAAATACCTCGACAAAGCTATAAAGGAACTAAAGTCCCAACAACCAAGATTAGCAGAAATCTTAAAATTAAGAAAAGAAGGTCATAGCCTTAGGGAAGTAGGAAAAAATTTGTCAATATCCTGTCAAAGAGTAATTGAGTTAGAGAAAAAGGCAATAGAAAGAATTTCGAGATACAATTTTTACAAACCCCACCTTGATGAACTTTTAATTAAAGAATCAGAAATTACTAAGCTAAAATTGCTTGAGTATGGAAATCTTGGTAAAAAAATTTTAGAATTTCAAGAAGCAACCAAACTCAAATTGAAAATAGAATTAGAAAAAGAATTTGTTAAATTAATTAATTACACCTTGAAAAGCGACAAACAGGCTATTTACATGAATCTACCAATTGGAGAATTTGGGTTTTCATCAAGGGTTTTGAACTGCTTTTATAAAGCCGACATTAACAATCTTAGTGACCTGTTAAGTTTTTCAGAAAGGGATCTTCTTGGCATAAGGGGTTTTGGAAAGAAAAGTCTTGAAGAAGTTAAAACAACACTTCAGAAATATGGATTCAAGTTATCTTTTTCTTAAATTATAATTTTTCCAATCTTACAGCAACTCTCTTTAGATTGACTTCTCCAGTTATATCAAACTCTAAGCCAAATAATTTGTTAATCAACAAATCTGAAAAGTGAAATGGTGCTATTACTAAACCTCTAGGCACATTCTCAGAGATTTTTATTTTAGATTTTACACTTCCAAATTTGGAAATAATTTTGACCATTTCTCCATCTTTGATATTTAATTGACTAGCATCTTCTTTATTTATTAAAACAAATGAATCTTTTTGTAAGTTTGTTAAACTTGGTGATCTACTGCTTAACTCATCACCACAAAATCTGTATTGCCATCTTTCTGTTGTAAGCACAAATGGAAACTTCTTAGATATTTTTTCTTCAATGTTTGAAAATTCTACAGGAAAGTAATTTTTTACTTTAATCTTATATTTCACAAATTTACCTTTTTCACTTCTTTTTAATTCATTAACTTTAATATCTTCGTATTCATTTATTTTATTTATATCCTTCCAGATGTCTGTTATATTTTTGTATTTCCATTTTAATCCAAATACTTTTGCAAGGTCTTTGATAATTTTCCATCCAGGTTTTACATTTTTAGGCGAAGCTAAAATTTCAGGAAAATACCTTACCCTTGATTCCGCATTAGTAAAACTCCCTTCTTCTTCTAACCATAAACAACAAGGCAATACAACATCTGCAAATTTTGTTGTTTCTGTTGGAAATGGTGTTATTTCAACAACAAATGCCTTTGCAAGTCTTTTTCTTACAATATTCAAAGCAGGTAGAGACTTTGCAGGATCCATTTGCATAACAAACACAGCTTTAACAGGATTTTCTGTTGCTATGGCTTTGACCATTGTTCTTCCAGAAGCTTTGGGCACACATCCCATATCATTAACACCTTGGATGTTTGCTTTTCCTCTCATCGAAATTATTTTTCCTTTTTTTGCTATAACCAAATTAATCGCTGAAAAAACATTGTTGCTTCCATAAATATGTTGTGTTAGACCCATTCCATAACCCAATACAAATTTTTTGCTTTTTTCTATAAGCCTTGCAGCTTTTTTAATAAGTTTCTTGTCACACTTACAAATTCTAGCAGCAAATTCTGGTGTATAATGTTTTATAACATCACGAACATATTCAGGAATTTCTAAGTTTTTTGATATTAAGTTTAGTAAACAATTTAGCAATACTAGCTCAGTGGAATCTTCAATTTTTATAAACACATCTGCATACTTGCTTGTTTCATCTGGAAAATACCTTACATGAATAAGTTTAGCACCATTCTTTTTAGCTTTTAAAATTCTGTTAAAAACTACTGGATATGTGATTAATGGATTTGTGCCAATAAGTAATATACAATCCGCTTTTTCATAATCATTAAATTTAGCAGGCATCCTAGTGATGCCAAAGGCCTTAGCAAATGCATAGCAACTTGCAGCATGACAAATTCTAGCACAACTATCCACATTATCTGTTTTGAAATATTCTCTAGCAAATTTCTGAAATAAAAAACAGCTTTCATTACTAGCAGGAGAACTTGCAAGAAAACAAATCTCATCTGGAGAAAGATTTTTTGTATTTTTGTAAATATATTTATAAGCTGTTTCCCAATTTGTTTTAACAAGCTTTTTACCTTTTCTAATTAGCGGATTAAAAATTCTATCTTTTGCAAAAACAAGCTCATAAGCTGTAAGTCCCTTAATGCATGGGTTTCCTTTGCTGATCGGATCTTTTGGATTTGGAAGAAATTTTAAATTTGGCTTTCTTTGTATTAATAAAGAACAGCCGCACCCACAATAAGGGCACAATGTTTTAAGTACCATTGTAAAAATCTTCTCAAAAATTATTTAAATTATTTTCCCTTCTCAAAATTGATGGAAATTGTGATGTTCTATAATTGTTTGGATTGGACAAATAGAGAACTTGTAAAGCACTTAAAAAAGTTTGGATGCAAAACCAAGCTGATAGATATTCATAAATTTTACCTTAACATACATTTAAAGAACAAATCAAAGTGCTTGTATTTAAATAGGGTATATCCAAGTGAGAAATCCATTAACACGATAAGATTTATGTTGGAAATTTCAAAACATTTAGAAAATCTTGGCTTAAAGATAATTAATTCTTTTGACGCAAGTTTTATAGATTATAGCAAAACAGAAGCATGTAGTATTTTAGAGGCTAGCAACATGCCTGTTCCAAAAACATACCTCCTTTCCACTTTTGAGGCTGCTAAATTACTGGCTCCAAAATTGAAATATCCAAAAATTATAAAAGCAGATACTGGTGGAAGAGCTTCGCATGTTTACAAAGTAAATTCTAAAAAAGAATTTCTTAATATTGTGCAAAATCTTTTAAGATCACATCTTATTCATATAGAAGATTTTTATGAGCCACCAGAATACGTTACAAGAATTTTTGTTTTGGGTTACAGCTTTGAGATGGCCTATAAAAAATTTTTACTCAGGGATCACTGGAAGGCTAGCGTTTCAAAAGGTTCGAAAATAGAACTCTATAATGACATTTCTAATAAATTATGCAAAATAAGCGAAAGGATTGCAAAATTAATAAAGGCTGAAATCATTGCTTTTGATGTCATAGAAGCTGAAAACAAACCTATATTTATAGACCTTAACCTAACTCCTGTGTTCTCTAGAAAAAATTTAAAATTTTACAAATGTAATCCTATTGAAAAGATTGCAAGGTATATAGCTTCTATCTAAAATCTCTAAGGTGTTGTTTAGCTTTTCTCTTAAGTTTTTTAATAGCTTCCTTTTCGATTTGTCTTATTCTTTCTCTTGAGAGATCAAACATTTCTCCAACCTCTCTAAGAGTTTTTCTATCTACATCTATACCAAACCTCATCTTTATTATATTTTCTTCTACCGGATCTAAAGTTTTAAGTATATGGTTTATCTCAATTTTAAGTTCTTTTTTATAAAGTTCTAAATATGGGGGATCTCTGTTATCTTGTATTTTATATAAAATCTTTTTGCTATCCCTCGAATCCCCGTCTAGTGGCATATCCAGGTATAATATTATTGGGCTAAAATAAATTAACATACATTCGAGTGTTTCTTTGGTAATACCCCATTCTTTTTTAAAGCTCTCTGGAGTCACACCTTTGTAAATGGCTGCTTTAAATTTTTTAAGATCTTCCCTAAAGTGTATCGGCAATCTAATTATTCCATCATACTCAGCATAGCCTCTAACTACGCTTTGCATTATCCACCAAAAGGCATACGTTGAAAATTTATAGCCTTGTCTATAATTATATTTTTCAACAGCCCTAATAAGTCCAAGATTGCCGTTTTGTATCGCGTCATCAAATGGATAATCATAAGAGTCCATAATGTTTTTTATACATCGTATAACACTCGGAACAAGTTTTAAATGCGACTCAACGATGGTATTCTTTATACTTTCCGCTTCCTCTTCAAGTTTGCTTAGCTTTTGTTTGGGGCATTTGCTTTTTGGACTATTTAAAACATTTTTAACAGCCTTCTTTAATATTTTATAATCAATAAAACCATCATTTTCGTAATTTTTAATTTTGGCATAGACCTCTCTGTCCTTTTTCAAGACATCAAAAATTTCTCTTTTAAAGGTTTCAAAATTCTTAAAGTGCTCAGTTGTCTCTTCATAACTTGGGGTCTTTATTTGCTTTAACTCTTTTAAGTAGATGTTGTGATATCCTTCCTTTTCCATTTTCTTATTCTTTTTAAGAGGAGACTTGAAGATAATATAAATATTGCGATACATATCCATTGT
>CAZCBT010000031.1:0-7221 GCA_964497015.1 Candidatus Woesearchaeota archaeon
GCTGAGAGATCATCTTTGACAGGCACGCCTGTTTCTTTCAACACGTAACGAATCTCTTTTGGTGATAAATACGCATTGTTTATTAGTTTATTATAATGTTGCAACAGGGCTGCAGCACCTGCAACATGCGGAGCTGCAAATGAAGTTCCACGATATGCATCACTATAACCAGTAGTTCCACATAAGGCACAACTGCCATTTGCTTGTGTTGTGTTAATGTAACTTCCTGGAGCAATTAGGTCAAGCAAGCTTTCATGAACATTGGTGTATAAATCAATATGATCTTGCTTTGTAGAAGCTCCAACAGATGTTACATTTGCAATGCAAGCAGGGTTTGATATTCCACTAGTGGAATATCCATTTCCAGAGCTAGCATCAATAAAAATTCCATGGAAAGTAGCATTATTTACAGCTTCTGTAAGCTCGGGATCCGCTGTTTCACAAGAGCTTGTATCAGAGTATACAGCAGAAGTCCCTATACTTAATGTTATTATGCTAATATTATATTCATCTTTATGCTGAATACAGTAGTTTATACCTTTAATAATATCTGATGTATAACATCCACCATTCAAGTTGCAAACCTTTACAGCGACTATTCTTGCTCCAGGTGCAACTCCAACAATGCCAGGAGAGGCAGCAATTATCCCACTTACCAATGTACCATGACCATAATCATCATCAGCAGAAGTGTCTTCTTCAAGGCCATTTGGACATAAGCCAATTCCATCTGTTGTATTACTATTATCAGCAAAACAATGCTGATCAACAATTTTATCTGTTAAATCTGGGTGTGTATCATCTATGCCAGTGTCAAGAACACAAACACCAATTGTCGAACCAGTAACATTTTTGTTGTTTATAACCAAAGAATGTACAAGATTTGCCCTTATTAATGGCACTGTATCTTGTAAAGATAAATTGTATACAACATCTAAAGACACCCTTGCCTGGTTTGCTAATGCTAAAGCTTCTTTAAAAGGCACAACAGTAATGATTTTATCTTTAACAAACTCTTTTCCTTGTAAAGAAAATTCTTGAGGTGGCCTATCAACAATAATCCTTACATTTTCTTGTTTTGGCGTTCTATTAAGCAAGTATTCTTCTCTTAAGTTTAAATCTGCAATCCATTCAACTTTTTCAACAAGTCCATTTTTGTTTTCGTCATAAAATTTAATACTCTCCCTTAGTCCATTATGCCAAAGCTCTATAAACTGCGGAAAATTTTCCTCTATTGGCAATGAAACCTTAACATTTTTGTATGGAATTTCTGAAGTAAGAACAATTTTATCAGTAAAGTTTTCTGTAACAACACTCATCTCAGGAGCGGGTGTAAAGTAATGAATTTCATATTCTGCATTTTCTGGATTTTGAATTGTTATGTAGCTCTTTGTCGAGCCTACTGCCATTGATGTAAGTTTTAACAAAAACATGCCTACAATATTCTTTTTCAGTTCAAATGCAACTTTTTCTTTAACACTGTTTTTAATTTTGATTACACTAACATTTGTTGCTAGTTCTGGAATCTCAACAGAAATTGTTTCATTACAAATTGGCTTAACCTTCTTGATCCATTCCACAGGCTTGCCGATTTCTGCAGGAAGCTGAACAAGTTTTTCTTTAAAACATTGCTTAGCCTTAGTTACTTGTTTTCCAGTTTCAGAGAGCGTTACTTTGAATCCAACATAAGCAGCTGGAATATTTGCAGAAAAAATAATGTTGTTATTATCAATAATTTTTATGCTATGCTCGCTTTGATCAAGCACTAAAGTTAAATTTTTGATATCATAATAAAAACCACTTTCATTTTGGCTAAGTTTTAATGGTAAACCCCTTGATATGTTATCTATCACAAGAAAAGCATTTGGGCTCGCAACCTTGTTAACTTCGAAAACAACAGCTCTCTGGCCATAAGTTGTATAACCAGTAAAACTAAATTTTGTAAAAGCAATAAGGAATAAAAACAAAACCCCAATTAAAATATAATGTGGTATAAATTTTCTATGCCCATTATCGCTAGTTAGTTTTTTGAGATTTTCTCTAGCTTCTTTCAAGCTTTTTCCAAGATAAACACTTTTTGTTTTTCCATCAGGAGAACGAATTGTGGTATAGTAATAAAATTTTCCAGAAACCTTTTTCTTATGCATAAAAATCTGTGGTATAAAAATTATTTAAATTTATCTATACTAAAATACCATAACCAATTAAATGCCATCTTGCTTCTACTCTTCTAGAAATAGCAAATCTATCTTGTTTAGTAGCACAAATAGGTCTTTTCAACACCATTTTTACCTTATTACCAGAAATTTGTGTAACTATGCCTAATGTAACAGCAGAGTTAACATTCAACATCAAAGGTTCACTTTTTTTAATAGGTTCTACAGGCTTTCTTGATTTTGTGCCTACAACCCTTTCAAGCAAATGCACTTCAAGTTCTATCTCGTTAAGCAATTCTGGAAGTTTTCCAACATGGCTTACTAAATTTCCAGCAAGGTTATCGGCTTTAACAAAACTTGGATCAAGCTTAGTTTGAATGGCAATAGTTCCACCAGCTGTTGCTTTTTCTATAGTAATATTACCAGTATGGATTTCTACAATTTCTGTTACAAGTGGTTTATAGGTTATGCTACCATGTTTCTCTTCCCTTAATCCCGGCTTGATTTCTATTTTATCACCAACTTTAAGTATACCTTGCTTGATTGCTCCACCAAGAACCCCACCAGCAAGCTTAACTATAAGTGTACCTGGTTTGTTGATATCAAAAGATCTTACTACAAACATTATTGGTGTTGCTTCTGGGTTTCGTTTAGGCATAGGGATTTGGCAAAGAGCCTCTATAACAGCATCTATGTTAAGATTATATTTAGCGGAACAAGGGATAATTGGAGCCTTTTCAGCAACAGTACCCTTTACAAACTCTTTTATTTGGTTGTAGTGTTTAATAGCTTCTTCTTTACTAACAAGATCAACTTTGTTCTGGACTATTACTATTTCTTTCACACCAAGAATTGATAAAGCAATAAGATGTTCCTCTGTTTGTGGTTGGGGGCAAGGTTCATCAGCAGCTATAAGCAATAAAGCACAATCCATTAAAGCTGCACCACTAAGCATGGTAGCCATTAATGTTTCATGACCAGGAGCATCAACAAAGCTAACTTTCCTTAAAAATTTGGTTTCCTTGCCACACTTAGGACATTTTGGAAACCTTGTATAGAAATTGCAGTTCTTGCAAATATAAAAATTTGTATCAGCATAACCAAGCCTTATTGTAATGCCTCTCTTTAATTCTTCAGAATGAACAGCAGCCCATTTTCCGCTTAATCTTTCGAGCAATGTTGTTTTACCATGATCTACATGACCAACTAAGCCTATATTTATCTGTGGTTGCTTAACCTCTTGCATTTTAGAATTAAGCTAAAAACAAGATTTAAAAATATTTCCATTAGTTAGCTCTCTTTTGTTTCAGATTTTTCTTGTGACACAGCTTTTTCAGCTTCTTTTGGAGTTTTTTCTTTTGCTTCCTCTTTTGTTTTTCCTTCTTTTGATTCTTTTTCTTCTTGTTTTTCTTTGCTTTTTTCCTCAGCAGGCTTTACTTCTTCTGGCAATTTTATTTCACCTTTTATCAATTTCATGTTAATCTGTGCTATGTCGTCAGCAATAATATTGCCTCTGAATGTTTTTCTAACTTTTTGTCCTTTGCCTTTTACTCTTGCTCCTATGCTTCTGCCAACAAGAAGTTTTTTCCTTCCTGTGCCTACGATGTCTGGTCTCATAGGAAATCCAGCATTATCTGTTCCGCCAGTAATAAGAAGCTCGCAATTAGGCAAATTTAATATGCTTCCATCAATTTTGTCGCCTATCTTCTTGCCAGCAAGTAAAGAAGTTTCTATTGTGGTTTTGTAAACCTTACCATTAGGCAACCCTATCACTAGTTTTGCTTCCATTTTCTAAATGCTCAAGATTTTCTATTTATAAATTTTTTGAAAATAAATACGCTTGCCACTAAACACCCCACAATGGATTAGTTTTTCTCATAATAGAAGCGATTTCTTTAAGCAACTCTGTCTCTTCATTACTAAGAAATTTTTTAAGTTCTTTGTATTTTCTAAATTCCTGTTCTGTTAAAAAGCTATACAAAATATCACCTTCCTTGACTTGTCTACCAGCTGTAATATCTGGCAAAGCAATAGCAACTTGTTTGCCTGCAGGAGCTTCTTGAATGTTTTCCTTTTCAAGTTGCATGCTCTTAACATAAGAAATTGGTTTTTGTGTGCTTGCTTTAAAGAGTTGTGTATTAAGTGTAAGTTTTCCTTTCAGCACTTCTACACCAACTATACAAGGGTTGCTTTGCCTGAAAACACAATGTTCAAGAACTTTTATCTTAACAAGTTTTGGCAAATTTTCAAGTTCTTTAGCTTTTAACAACTCTTCTTGTTTTGCTCTCCATTCTTTTAAGTCATCTATGATTGTATAGATGATGTTACTTAAGATAACATGTACATCTTTTGTGTCATCTGTTGCAAGTTTAACATTAAAACCAACAATTACTTTGTTAAGAGGATCTTCTTCAGCGGAAGCCTCAGCAATATCTTTTTTGCTTATCTCGCCTATATCAGCTTTTTTAACTTTTATTCTATGCTCTCTAAGCAAGTTTATTAACGCTTCCAACGAGCCAAGGCTATCAGCTTTAGCAAGAATTCCTTCGTTGTCAAGCTGTAATAAAACTTCTTGTACTTCCTTTTGTATCTCTTTTGTGTCTTGGTCAAGATTTGTAACAACTTTTATTGGCATCCCTGCTATAACATTTTCAAGATTTGGAGCGGAAATCTTAACACCAGCTGCAGCCGTTATTTCTTTTATTCTCTTAAACTTGTTATTTTCTGGCTCAAGCAATGCACGGATTTTTGTGATTATTGGCTTATGAAAGTCGCCAATTATTATTTGGTCGCTTTGCTTGATTTTTCCGTCGTAAAGAATAACATCAATTGTCTTTCCAAGGCCTTTTTCTTCTTTGACTTCAAGAATAGTTCCTTTTCCAGGACCGCTAACATGCAAACGCAAAGATTCTTCCAAGTAACGCTGTGCTAATCCAGAAACCACCATTAGCAATTCAGCAAGGCCTTCCGCGGTTTTAGCAGAACAAGGAATTATGGCAACCTTTTTTGTAAAATCTTCTATATTGCTGTACAAATCTGCTTCAAAACCAAGATCAAAAAGTTGACCAACAACATTGTAAAGTTTTTCATAGAAAATTTTTTGTGTACTTTCAGCTTGCAAAGAAATACTTTCTGCTAAAAATTTTTCTGGATATGCCTTCCAACCAGGAATCAGATCAATTTTATTCAAAGCCACAACAAATGGTGTTTTATAAGATTTCAGAATTTCTATGCTCTCTTTTGTTTGATCCATCACACCTTCATTAATGTCTATAACAACTATTGCTATATCTGCAAGATTTCCGCCACGCTTTCTTAAATTGTTAAAGGCAGCATGCCCAGGAGTGTCGATCACTAACAAACCTGGAATTGTTAACTTAACATTTTCAAGAAGCTTGCCACAAATTTTTTTAATAGTATCCAAAGGAATATTATAGCTGCCAATACATTGTGTAATCCCGCCTGCTTCAGCTTTTACAATAGAAATACCTTTAATCTTTTCAAGAATGCTTGACTTTCCATGATCGATATGGCCTACTAAACATATTATCGGGGCTCTAATTTCCATTTAAAAAAAGAATTGTTTTATTATTTAAATATTTTTAATTCAAGAACTTCCTTTTTCATAAAACTTTGTCCATTTTAAATAGCGGGCCTTTCTTTTTAGTTTTAACATAGCGGCCTTGCATTTTCTAACATGCAAGTATAAAATTTTTCCATCTTTTTTAACATACATCAATCCTGTTCCTGGTTTTATTTCCTTACCACAAAAAGAACATTTCATTTTTTCCTACTTTGTGAAAGTCTTCTTGCTTCGATTTCTGTTTCTCTAAGCATCAAAATATCTCCAACCTTTACAGGACCCTTGACATTTCTCCTTAGCACTTTACCAGCATCCTTGCCTTCAAGAATCTTACAAATTACTTGTGTTACCTCACCCCTCATACCAGTTCTGCCAACAAGATCCTCAACTCTTGCTGGATATGCTTCACTAAACAACCCTGCTCCAGCTCGCTCAAGTTTTATTGTTTCTTTAGCAAGCTTTATTGTTTTCTTCTCTTTTCTTTTTACCTTTCGCTCTGCTTTTTTCTCTCTACGTTTTAACTTCTTTTTTGCCATCCTTACTCTTCTTTGGTTTTAGAAATTATTTCTTTTATTAGTTCTTTAGCGTCACCTTCTTCAACAATAGCCACTGCCGAAGCTCTAACCCTTAAGCCAGCTGCAGCTCCAAGTTCTTCTTTGCTTGGCACTGTAACTAATGGTATATTTTTTTCTTTGCAAAGTAATGGCAAATGCATTACTATTTCTTTAGGGTCAACATCTTGGGCAACAACAACAAGTTTTGCTTTTCCTCGCTCAATGGCCTTTGTTGTTTCATTACTGCCTTTCTTTATCTTCCCTGTTTTTCTTGCAAGTTCAACAGCTTCGTAAACTTTGTTTATGATTTCTTTTGGCAATTCTTTATCAAGATCCATTTTGACCTCCTTTTAAAGTCATGGGTGTAAAAATTATGTTATTGTTTGATTTAAAAACTTTACTATTCCTAAAATCTATTATTTGTGAGCAAACCAAAATACCAACCTGTGCTTTAATTTCTTATCCAACCTACAAAATCCAAATCTCTCAAATTGTATTATGCTACCTACTTCAAGATTCCTTACAGCTGGTTCTGCCAAGCCTTGTTTTATGCTAGCATCCGGCATCATAATTTCAACCTTAACAAGGTCTTTGCTAGCAGGAAGCCAATGTATAAGTTTAGCATTTAACTTTGGATCAAGTTCTATGGACGAAAATTGTTTATTTTTAAAATTGAATAAATGCATAAATCTGTAAATTTTATTCTTTTCCAACTTATCTTGCACATAAAACTTTGTTGAGGTCTTGAAAAGCCTGTAACCTCTTTCAGGAAAATCTGGATGTAATGGTATCTTTACTGTTAGCTCTGGAGCATTTTTTATTTCAACTAATTCTGGGTTTTCAATAAAGAAATATCTGTTAGCAAGTGGCTCAATAATTTCTTTGTTGTAAGCGTTAAGCAATTTAAAAAATTCATTTTTGCTTATCT
>CAZCBT010000032.1:0-7012 GCA_964497015.1 Candidatus Woesearchaeota archaeon
CTAGAAAAAGAATTAACCAAGTATTGTATTCTTCTAGAGCATAACGAGTATTTTAAAAATTTAAAAAATAAGGGTTCTAAAAAGTGTTAGGGTTCATTTAGCTGTTTAGTAATTTTTTGATTGAAAAATAGGGTCTATGATTTTTGATGTTAAAAAAATTTAACAGCTGTAAAGAATAATTAACAGAGCGATAAATTTAAATAGTTTGTTAATAATATTTAACAGATGTTAACGATAATTAACAATTTAAAGCCTTTTTTTGAAGATTGTTACAGAAGAATCCACGTAAGAGAATATGCGAGGATTATGAGGGTTACTCCCCCAACTGCTTCTAAATTGCTGAATGGAATGTACAAAAAAGGATTATTAAAAAAAGAAGTTGAAAAACAATACTTGTTGTATTATGCTAATAAAGATTCGGAGTTGTTTATAGATTTGTCTAGAATTTATTGGAAATATAAATTGAGTTATTCTGGTTTGTTGAATTTTATAGAGCAACAATATCTTTCTCCTGTAGTAATACTTTTTGGTTCTCTTTCAAAAGCGGAAGTGAAAAAAGATTCTGATATAGACTTAGCAATATTTACCCCAACTAAAAAAGAAATAGATCTTTCGAGGTATGAAAAAAAACTGAAAAGAAAAATCCAAGTGTTTGTGTTTAGAAGCATAGATGCAGTTAAAAATAAAGAATTGCTTAATAATATACTAAACGGATATAAAATTATGGGTGAGTTTTAAATGGATTGGAATGAATGTGTAAAAGAAAGAATAGTAAAAAATGTGAAAGAGGCTAAAAACTTGATAAGATCGACAAAAGAAATAGCAGAAATAAAAATAAAATCAGCAAAATTTTTGAGCGAAGACTTGTTTATTGGTAAAATTTGTTTATTGTACGATGCTTTAAGAGAATATCTTGAATCTCTTGCCTTAGAGAACGGCTATAAGATTTACAATCATGAATGTTATGTTGCTTTTTTGAGAGAAAATTTGAACAAGCCAAGGGAAGCTGAAGAGTTTGATAAATTGAGAAAGATTAGGAATGCTATTAATTATTATGGGAGAAAAGTAAGCAAGGAAGAAGCAGACGAAATCATAAAAAACTTACTGCGTTTAATCGAAAAAATAAAAAGTTTGATAAACCAAAAATAATTCAAAAATTTTTCAAAGTAGTTTTTAATAAATATTTTTTTAAAATTTTTTTGTAAATCATAATTAACGAAAAATTTTATATTCGTTAATTATACTTAACCAATGTGAAATTAGAAATCTTAAACCATTGGTGGAAAGAGGGAGAATAAAAATTATTCCTTTATGGAAATTCATAATGAAGTGAAACATAGAAGCGGAACAATTCTAATGGCACAAAAAGTAATGTGCTAAAAACCGAAATTTAATTTTCGATTGCTCATTTCTGCTAAAATTTGTTACTTGAGAAAAATTTATAAATAAAATGGACATATATAATCTAAAATGGACACATATAAAAAAAATTTTATATTCACAAAAACCGAGAATCTTGTATTTAGGGTCCTTTCCATTCATTCGGGAGAAGAATTATCAAAAAGGAAAATCGCAGGTCTTCTTAAAATTTCGCCAACAAGCGTCGCAAACATTATTAAGAAATTTAAGCGTTATGGTTTTGTTAAAGAGAAAAGAATAAGTAAAAACTTAAGTTTTGTAGAATTAAATAGAGAAAATGACTTAGCCATTGATTTAAAAAGGGTGGAAAATCTTAAGATGCTATACGAATCTGGTCTTAAAGAATATCTTTCTGAAAAATTTCCTGGTTCACTAATAATCTTATTTGGAAGTTATGCTTATGGAGAAGATACTACCGGTTCTGATATAGACATTGCTATAATAGGATATAAGAAAAAAGAAATAGACTTAAAAAAATTTGAAGATTTTTTAAAAAGAAAAATTAGATTAAATTTTTATGAAGACATAAACAAGATAGACAAAAGCCTTAGAGCAAACCTTTTCAACGGAATTGTTTTGAAGGGTAGGATTGTTTTAAAATGAAAAAGTTTGAAGATTATGTCAAAGAAAAGATAGTCAAAAAAATAACACCAGACATCAACAGAGCTGCTTATCTGAAAAAAGAGGCACTCAACAGGAGAAAATTTATTTTAGAATTGTTGAATGTCAAAGAGCTTAACGATGAAAATGCAAATTATTTTATAGAACTTGCTTATGATGTTATTATGGAGTTGATAAGAAGCAAGATGTTTGAAAAAGGTTTTAGGGCTTCTGGGCATTATGCTCATGAAGCAGAGATTTCCTTTCTATCGGAATTGGGTTTTTCTGAGGATAAATTAATTTTTGCAGATGATCTTAGAAAAGCGAGAAATAGGATTTTATACTATGGGAAAAAATTTGAGAAAGAATTTGCTCTTAAGGTTATAGGTTTTATGAATGATACTGTTAAGAAATTAGCAAAATAGCTCACCGCTTAAGTCAAAAATGAAAACACACATGTGGAAATATAAAGGTTATAAAGTTATTTCTACATGGCTAACTCCTTCAGAAGCAAGAAAAAGAGAAATCTTTCCAATAACCCAAGTTTCTGGAATTTGCTTTAACAACAAGGGAAAGATATTAATTTTAAGGGATAAAAATAAATGGTTTATTCCTGGTGGTCACCCTCTTCCTAACGAATCTTTGTTGCACGCTTTAAAAAGAGAAGTATCGGAAGAGGCATGTGTTAAACTTGCAAAGTGCGCATTGATTGGCTATTTTGAGATATTTTTTCCAAAAAATCCAAACAAATCAGAAGGTAAACACTTTTATCAAGCGAGATACGCATGCTTAATTTCGCAAATTATGAAAATGAAAAAAGATCCCGCAACAGGTGTTTTATTTGAAAGAAAATTTGTTAGCCCATCAGAATTTTTAAGCTATATAAAATGGAAAAACGCAGAGGAAATGCTAGCAGCTGCTGTTAGGAAATTCAAAATGTTTTTAAAAAGATAGCTACTTCAAAAGTTCTTCGATAGTTTCGCAGATATCTTTTGGTTTTCCTCTGATATGATATATTCCTACTTCGCTAACCACTCTTTTAACAAATCTGCTTCTTTCCTTTGCGGTTTTCTTAATAATGATAACTCTAGATATCAACTGATATTATTTAATATCAAAATTAAAATTAAGATAGATAGAAAGACTTCTAACCCCAACCTTCAGTTGAAGTGTGGACCGAATGAATTTATAGCAGGAATTGAGTATGAAGGTACAGAATGGCAAAATATTGTAGATACTCACTATGGCCCAGAGGTTTATAGGATATATTGCTGTAAAATAGGTTAAAAAACACAGAAATCCAACAAGAAAAAATAAAAATAACCTAAATTATCTTGGAGAAAATCTTGCTTGATTGTGAATAATTATCGAATTGGGTTTTATCCAAAATTTGTTAAACTACGAACCAAAAATTTATAAGAAAAACCATAATAGAATTAAAAATGCCATTCACAAATTCCCAACCAATAACACAAGAAGAAATTACAGAACTTTATCGCTTTTATTTAGAATTCTTAACACCAAGAGAAGCGTTTAGTAAACTTGTTTTGAATTGTTGCTACGATCGGGGTTTATGCAAAAAATTGGGTGTTGATTACTCCTCAATTGGCATTGGTGAAAAAGGAAAAGAGGATCTTAATAAAATAAGAAATTTTGTTTGGAAAACACTAAGAAACAGTGGGTATAGACTGGAAATTTTCATTTAATTTTGCAACATCTTATAAAAACTCCATCAGGGCTATTATCTCCAGGATCACCACTACAACCATTTCCTCCTACCATTGCGTTATCGTTATCTTCTCCATCACCAGCTTGGCTACACCCAGTCATTTTCCAATTGTTTATACATTTAAGTCCATTTCCTGTTGATAATGACTGAACCACATCACCAGGGTTGTAGTTATTCCCGTCGGTAGAGCCCCAAAATTCTGGGGAATGGCCTTCTACTTTACGAAAAGTTACACATACGAGCTCTCCCTTACCAATTTTGCCAGAATCTATTGCTTCTTGCAAAGTCATCTCTTGGCCATCAATATTAACAACAATTTGATTAGCCCCATGACCTGGGTTTGGTATATTGCTGTAAGCATAAACAACAAGCCCTATTGCTAAGAATGTTAACACACCAACAAGAATAGCAAGTGTTTTATTAGAGAGGTTGATTGTTATTTGCATTGCTGTATAGAAGAAGATTTTCTTTAAAAATTTTTCCATTATTGATAATAAGCGACTAAATAAATAACTTCAAAACTGTAAGTATAAAAAACAGCTCTGGGTTAACTTTTCCAAATCAGTTCTTCAACATTTTTAAAAAATATAAATAATATATTATAATAAAAATCTTCCACAAATTTTATAAGCTTTTCAACTTCTGAATACAATTCTTGCGCATCCTGATTTTCTATGCCTTTACTTTGGCACATTTCAGATATCTTTGTATAAATATCCCTAAAACCTGGAATCCGAATTGGACCAAATTTTTTACATTCTTCTCTAATATCGCTAAAATACTTCTTGGCCTCATCAGTAAGCATACCAGGAATTGATTTAAATTTCTTATAAAGTTTATTAAAATTTATAAGCGCATTGTCCAAGCCATCAAAAAATCCATCCCAATTAAGCTCCCTTATTTTATCCTCTCCAAATAATTTTTCTAAATTTTGTTCCAACTTTACGGCCTTATTTTTGATTTCTAGTATTTTCCTTAAGATATTATTTAAAATTATATCGCTTATCTCTTTATGGTCCTTCAACAACTCTTCTGTTAAAATCTCCCTTAAAATCTTTCTCATGGTGGTGGGTACACACAAGAAATATTTAAAATTTTCTAAATTAAATTACCACCTTAAATAAAAGATATTTAAAATTTAAAAAGGAACCCATGTCAATTCTGTAAAATTTAATTCTTTTCCCAATAAGAATAAACCCTATTCAATTCCCTACCAGCTTGGCCTTTCAATAGTTATGCTAACATACAATTTTCCATCTAAAGATTTCAGAATGTTTCGGAACATTTTTAGAAATTTTGCATAGTCGCCATTAGCAAGTATGTATAATTTTCCATCTTCATAACGAATATCACCTTTTAAATCCTTAAAATACCAATCTATTCTAGAAACATGAATCCGAAATTTACCTATTTGATAATTTGTTTCTCTTAGCGTTTTGTAAAGTTTAAGGAAATCATCTTTCGAATTAATCCCCACTTCTATTTCTGGATGTTGATGACCTAAAAACGCATTTACCAATTTACTCTCTAAATCCAAGTTGTATTCTTTGAATAAATTTTTTAAATTCCCTTTTCTGTAGTGGTATTTGAAATTTATCTCTAACCTGGCCGAGGAGGGCTTTGGTAAGATTTCAATTATTTTTTCTAGATCTTTTTCACTCAACCACCCCTCTATAATTTCCATTTTAGCTTTTTAATTCTTTGAGATATGATAAATAAGTTTCAACGCTTTGTAAAATCTTTGGATGTGGAGAAACCTTAAAATCATCCAAATGGAAAAAGCCATACTTTTTAATTTCGATTTTTGGGGGATTTGAGTTTAGTATCTTTTCTTCCAAATTCAAATCTCTGATCTTTTCCCAAAGATGATATATTCCCTTAAGGTTCTTTGGTGTTAGATTTTGAGTTATGTAGACTTCTTCCCACTCAGAATTTGTAGAAAGGTGCGATGGATTAATCTTGCTTACAAGATTTACGTTGTGAAGATACAATATTATTTTTCTTTCAAGTTTTTCTATAAATAATTCCTTATATTTCCCAGGAATTATTTCAGCTAGATTTTGGCCAAGCGCTTTTAATCCATTAAGATATGTAAAGTCAACAAAACAAATTTGTTCTATTTTTTCTTTGTACGGATACTCTCCTGTTGTAAAATATTGAGCCACCTTATCTTTACCCACAAGAGCCATAATTTTTGGTTTTTTCTCTGGAATCAGAAACTCTGTATTTCTTGATGTTTCATTCAAGCTAAGCTTGTCTATTTTTGGGATTTGGTCAAAGAACAGGCTAAGAGTTATTGGTCCATCTCCTTGAAGCCAGCAATGCTCAACAAATACATCGGTCCAACCATTTTTAACTTCAGAGCTAGTAAAATAATGGTAATCTTCTGGGTATTCATTTACAACACAATTTGATGTTGGCAATATAAAAGCATTTTTTCTATCATCAAACTCTATTGTTCCTGGCTTTATAATAGCCATTTGATACTTACGCTTAAGAACATCTTCATATTCACTATAAATAAAATGACAAGCTTTTAACTCTTCTTCAACCACGTGCTTAATAACCAAGATTGGTTCTCCAACATGTTTGTTTAGTAATCCTTCAAGATCTCGCTTTTTTATCTTTTTTGCACATTCCTCAACAGAACATGTTTTTTGTTCAGAAAAAAAGATCTTCAATTCCAATTCTAATTGTTGTGGGTATTTAAACATGTGTGTTAAATGTGTTTAGCATTTAAAAGTATTATTGGAATTTATTATAGGTTTTGTTTTAGATGTGTTTTGGTTTAATAATCTTTATAAAATCTATTTCCTTGTTAAGTTCATGGAGAAAAAGCCAGAGGCCAAGGGGAGAAAAATCTTAGAAGACATAGCAAAAAACCTTTCTGAAAATATAATAGAATGCGCACAAATTTCTAATTACTATGCAGCTTATTTTTGGATCCTCAAAAATGATTTTTGGATGGAGCAATTGATTAGTGGGGGAGTTTATAGGTATAGCAGTTTAAAAAAATTTTTAAAAAATATCAAGGAAAGGAGCAAGAAATTGAGCAAAGACTCTTTTAGGGACTATAAAGACATATATTTCCAAGACAACATGGTAGCACATTTTGACAAAATTATCAAAAAATTAAACAAAACAAAACTCAAAAATAACAAAATACCTGTTTTGCTAGAAGATGCTTCAATGGGTTGGAGAGATTGCCCTTATTCTATATTTCACTTGTATTCTGCTGACAAAGAAGCTGTTTTAAAATTTTTT
>CAZCBT010000033.1:0-6850 GCA_964497015.1 Candidatus Woesearchaeota archaeon
GAAGAAATGGATAAAATCTATATGCAATATCTTGCAGAAAAGGAAAAATCTCAAAACGCTAGCAATTCAGGATTATCAAGCTTGGGTTGGGGATTAATTACAGGAGATGAAGATGTATTAAAAAGGGGTGTTTTGGAATTAGGGGTTAGTAGCTTTTTATATTCTCCAGAATATTACAAACAAAAATATGATGAATTAAAGAGAAAATTAGAAAAAACTCCAGCATACTTGGATGGTGTTTCAAACTTAGAATATAGAGAACAGGAGGTTATTAAAGAAGGTGCTGCAGAATTAACATTTAGAATAATATCACTAAAGACAGGTTCAATAATTGGAGCAGGTAACATCGAAGCAGACATAAGATTTTCAGATATCACCAGGCCAGGTTATCCTCAAGCTAACATAAACCCAGACCCTTTAGAAATTCCCACCAATCTAGAAGTTAAAAAAGCACTTCTAGCGAAATCTTTGTTGGAATTAGGAAACAAGGTAAGTTGCACACTCAATGAAGCGTATCTTAAAAAAGGTATGTATTATGAAGGTCGTGGTGACTCTTACAACGCTTACAAGAATTATATGAGGTATCTTGTTTCTGCTGAAAATGATGGGTGTGAAATTAATCCTGAAGCAGAAGGATTTATTTATTCTTATTTGGTATCACACTAAAAATGAAAATCAAGACAAAACTCGTGGTAGGCATGATGTCTTTTTTTATACCTCTTTGTACAGTTCCTAAATTAGAAGTTCGTGTTACTAATTGCCAATACCCCGGGTATAAAATAAAAAAAGGTGTTGACCCTCAAGCCAAAGTTGTTGGATATCTAATAAAAAAAGGAAATAATATTATTGGCGATGATCAAAAAGAAAAAGCTCTTTATACTCAAATTGCTAGGTACTGTGAAGCAGAAAGAGTTGACAATCAGCTGAAAGAAATCGCTAAAGAAGAAATAAATTTTATTCACAAACTCGAAAGTGCTTATAAAAATTATATTAAAATTTCTGAAAGTGTTATCAGATTGGGATCTTCTTTATTAGGCAGCTTAGTAACACAAAATTACACCTCTACAGCATCCCACTTGGTTTCAATTGGAACAGATACGATTAAAAATGAAGTTTCAAATACCTTAGAATCTATTTTGATTAAAAATATGTCTCGCTTAACAAGTCCTAAAGAAATACAAAGATATTCTCTTCAGGCTCTAGAAGAAGTAGCAGAACAGTATTTAAAAAAAGGAGAAGAAAATTACAAAAATGTGATAAAACTCGCTTCTATGCCAAAACGTTCACTTCTTCAAGCAAAAGAGCTTTTTGTGAGTTACGAAAAAGGTTACATCAATACCAGAATTGGCTCAGAGATGTTAACTACCTTGGCAGAAGAAAAATCAAATTTTGTAAAAATCATTTATGAAATTTCTAAAAATTTTACATTTAGTGCTACAGGATTAAACAAATTTCAATTAGACAAACTTGTTGACGGAATAACTAATTCAAAATCTTGTAAAAAAATTTTAGTGGGGGCTGATAAAGCGGCTAAAAAAGCCCAAAGAGAAATGACATCCCTTGAGGATAATTGGTCACCCAAAATTAATGGTGGAACAACAGACAAGTTTTTGAGGTATCTTCAAACACATAAAAGTGAATTGAAAAGCCTTGACTTTTAATCCATTCTTTTTGGGTAAGGCCTCTTAACAGTTATAGGCAGAACACCTTTCTTAAATTCAAGTTTTGCAATTTCAACAGTAGAATATTTTAAGTTTTCCAAATCTTGTTTGCTTAACTTCAACAACAAAGGAGCACCCATAGCAAGTTGCAATGCTCTTGCACCAATAATTCTTGCTTGCTCGAATTTGGTGTATTTTTCAGCAACTTCTTCGGGCATTTTGATTATATTTTTGCTTCCCATCTATTTATAAAATTTTTCATTTCAAAAATTTAACAAGCTCTTTGGATTTTTGCAAAGCAATTTCAACCATTTCCTCTATTTCTTCTTGTGTTAACTCTTTTGAACCACCTTTTTGCAAGGCACAAATCTTGCCATCAGCGACAGCAACAGTTAACCTTGCTTCAAGAACCTCTTCTTCTTCAGATGTTAGATCTATTATGTGTCTGCCTGCTATGTTGCCAATAGTTATTTCAACAGGCAAGCAATTAAGTGGAAGTTTTTCTTTTCCCTTTGTAGAATAATCTGGTTTATCATCTTTAATAGAAGGGATTTTTGTATCTTGCAAGGCAGCTATTGCAGCAAGAGCAGCAGCATCAAATAAATTACCATCATCATTCAAGGGGTATATGTCAACAAATACCATCCAAACTTTCTCGCCTTCTTTGATGCAAAGTTTTTTCAAGTCAATAGCGTTACTTTCTCTAATACCTCTATCAACAACTCTTGCAAGCTCTATCGCTTCTATTCCTGGCGGCCCTAGTTCAAATTTTGGTGAAGACAAAGGCGTAAGTTCAGCATTAACAATCAGCACCCCTTTGTCTGGCGTATCTGGAAAAGGTTCGCCAATGTCCATCTTAACACCAGCTATTACAATTGTATCACCAATAGTAACTCTTGCTGAGCCTTCTGCTGAACTAGAGATTCCTTTTTCAACCTTTATT
The DNA here is from genome assembly GCA_964497015.1 of Candidatus Woesearchaeota archaeon. GTDB lineage: Archaea > Nanobdellota > Nanobdellia > SCGC-AAA011-G17 > JAFCDX01 > CAZCBT01. The sequence goes on from CAZCBT010000033.1 coordinate 2,605, forward strand.
GGCCTATACCCTAAAAAATCTCTTCCATCTTGTCTGTAGCCACGCTTTATCAAATTTCTTAAATGATTTTTCATTTTTTGTAATACTCCTTTAATGCTTTTACCTGAACTTTGTAAATTTGCAAGCATGCTTTTTTTGCAAGCTTTAGCATTTCATGAATGTCTTCTTTGCTAACAACACCATCCATTTGAAGCAAGGTTATCTTGCCTGTTCTTGGCATAATTGCTACAGGCATATCAACACCATTTTCATAAGAATCTTCTTCATACGTTAGATCAACAAGATATGTGTCCTCTATTTTTCCAACAGAAACAGCGCTTATCAAATCCTTCATAGGGATGCCTGCATTTGCTAAAGCCATTGCAGCAGCGGTAATGCCAGCACATCTTGTACCAGCATCTGTGTTGATAAGCTCTATATAAATATCTATTACAGCACTTGGATATTTCCTTAAGTCAAGCACAGGCAATAAAGCATTTTCTGTAACTAAAGAAATCTCTCTTGCCCTTCTGCTAGGCCCTGGTTTAACACGTTCACCATGCCCTGAAAAGGCAACCATATTGTAATTACATCTTAGTATACCTGTTTCTGGATTTTGCAAATGTCCGGGGTAAAGCTCTCTTGGCCCATATACAGCTGCTAAAGCAACAGTATTGCCGGTTTTAAACATCGCACTTCCATCTGCTCTTTTAATTACACCAACTCTTGCTTCCATTGGCCTTAGTTCATCAAATTTCCTTCCATCTGGTCTTTTAAATGTCATTTTTCTTGGTTTTGAGTTTTTGATTTTTCTTCAAACTTTTTTAATTCTTCATCAAGAAAAGCAGCAACCTTTTCTGTCAAGCCCTCTGTTTGGGCCTCTGCTTCAACAATCCTTATAGCATCAACAGCAAGCTTTTCCTTTTCTGCTGTGGGTCCTGCTATCCATACAATACCATTCTGGCCAACAAGAATCTTGCATGATGTTTTTTCCTTAATCAAGTTAACCATGCTTCCTTGTTTGCCTATAACTCTTGGCACCTTTGTTGGTGTTATCTTTATTAACCTACCTTCTGTAAGCTTTTTCAGCCCAGGACCTTTCATTGTTAAGTCTATTAACTTGGCTCCAGAAACATTCAAAATTTTAGCCATGATAAAATCTCCAAAATTATAATACTGCGTTAAATCTGTTCCTCTTTCAACAAATTCAGATACAGCTTCTTTAATCGGCAAATTTGCTTCATATGCCCATCCTATATCAATCCTCCAACCAAAGTATGTTATATCAACAACCTTGCCAATAACAACATCATCTTTTTTAGGCACATATCTCCCTACAAGGGGAATAAGTTTTATTATTCTTCCGTCTATACTAACCAATCCAACAACTGTTGCAACTAGCTTCTCATCTTCCCTTAGCACACCACCAGCTGGCAAATAATCCATGCCTTCTGCTATTATTTCACCTGGAACAACAAGGTCTTTGTCATTAACAAATAATTTTCCCATTTTAGCACCTCATTTGCTGGCCAGAAGTTTGGACTCTATTTCACCATGTGTTAGCTTGTTAAGTTCATCAAACATATCCTGTGTAATTCCAGCTGGCACTTCAAGCACAGCAATTAAGTCGCCATTAGAAGCATATTCCTCTTTTAAAACTTTTCCATAATTCTTAAGCAAGTGATAAACATTACCAAGATATTTAACAGGTACTTTTATTTCATATTCTCTTGTTTCAAACTTGATTGGCAAAATTGGTCTAAGTTGTTTAATAATATCTTGCACTTGTTCTTCAGCAGATTTAAAAACATCGATGTTAATTTTTGCTTCTTCCATTGCGTTTTCTATCCTTTGTATTGGATGTGGCAAGCCTGTTTTTGCATCAATGGTATTGCGGTGAATAATATCAATAATTCTTTTTTTAAGTTCTTGTTGTTTTCTTGCCCTATGCTCTGCAGTAAGTTGGATTTCACCATGCATAATTATTTCCTTTGCAATTTCTCTCTTGTCAGCAGTCCCAAAAATCTTTTCCATTTCATGTTCAGAAGCACGCATACCTTTTTTAACATCACTAAAAATCTCATCCGTAACAAGAACCTCGTCAAGGTTTGATAGCTTGCCTTCTTTAAAGATTAAGGCCTTATCACAATCTACCAATATTTCAAAATTCTGGCCAGATTTTTTAAGCCTTGCAATTACAGATTCTTCAATATTTGTCATTTTATAAATATTTTTTAAGCATGTTATGTGTTAATCTATGGAATTTCCTTTCAGAAGTTTTAATGTAAGCACCATCGATACGTTTAACATCAAAATTTCCCTTTAGAACTTTTTTTAAAGCTTTTAAAGCAAGTCTTATGCCATCATCAACAGTCATACTTTCTTTATATTCTTTTTCAAGAACCTCTTTGATTTCGTTGTCGCCTTCTCCAACTGCTGTGGCTTTGTATTCGAAATAAGCTCCTGTCACATCAGTTACAAAAATTCTAGGCTTAGCATTAACACCTGCAAATAAAATAGACACACCAAAGGGCCTAGGTCCGCCAAATTGTGTATAAGCTTGTTTAATATCACAGATTTCTTTAACAAGCATCTTTAAGTCAATAGGCTCATCATAAGTTATTCTATGTTGCTGTGCTAGGATTTGAGCTTTTTCTATAAGCACCCTACCATCGCTAACAATCCCAGATGCGCCAGCAGCAATATGATCATCAACTTGGAAGATTTTTTCTACACTTCTTGGCACAATTAGCTTTTCAAACACTCTTTTATCCGCTATAATAACAACACCATCTTTGCATGCTATTCCAATAGTAGCACTCCCAGCTTTAACGGTTTTTCTTGCATATTCTACTTGCAAAAGCCTGCCATCTGGACTAAACATAGTACTTGTTCTATCATAACCAAGCATTTGTGACATATTGGTTTGCATTTTTCTCAGTTTTTTTAAAAATTAATCATTAATATATCTTTCCCTTGCCTTTTTAAGTGTTCCTGAAACGCCTATACACCTTGCAAGCACTTTTTGCTTTTCTATGCTTTTTATCAAAGCAAGTGTCGCTCTTGCATGATCAACAAATTTTCTTTGAACCTTGAATATGCCTTTATTGTTTTTCCAATCCTTCAAAAACATTATGCCTGCTTTAGCCATTGTAAATTTTCCAAAGTATTCCTGAAATATTTGCAAGATTTGCTTTTCAGCAGAAGGCTTTTTAACACCTCCTTCAGCAATAATTTCATAAGTAACATACCTTCTCTTTTCCCTTAATGCTGCACTAAGTGGTTTCATAGAACTTAAAAATTTTTAACGCTTACTATTTATAAATCTTATGTTTTTTTTAAAATCTTTGCAATGTTAAATAACCTCTGACTTCATCATGCAAATCATACAAATCATCATAGAGGTCTATTTTATAGCCATCAAGTTCTTTTTTAAGCACAAATCTCTTGTAAATTTTTCCAAGAAATCCAGAAGGTATATCTAGCAAAAGATAAGCGTTAAACCTCATTTCTATGTCACCTTTCTTAAGCTTTACAGTTTTTCCTGCTTTTTGGACTTCTACATCTTGCAAGCCAGTAACAAAAAATGTTATTTCTATAACAGCTTTTACATGTGTGCTTACTTCGTTAGCACCTTCCCATTTTATCTCAAGTTGCTTGCCACCCGGTTTAATTCTTTCTACGTATAGCTTTTCAAGGTCTTTTTCATTGCCATAGCCTTTCCACTCTAGCCAGAATTTTATTTTTCTATAAAGTTCATTCAAATCAAAAACTCCTGTCCATTTCAACTTTAAACCTTTTGCAATGATTTCCTTTTCTGTCATTTTCCAAGGACAATGTTTTTAGCTATTTCTTGAAGCTGGTTAACTTCTTCTTTTAGTTTTCCGCAATAATCATTTTCTATTTTCTTTCTGATTAAAAAATTATTTCTAAACCAAAATAAGAATTTATAAAGCCTGTTAGTTTGCCAGACATTTTTGTAATCTAACTCAACTCTTGCCCAAAATTTGAGTTCAAGATCGCATTTGTTAGCACCTTCTATTTCAGTAAAATTTTCAATAAAGAATTTAACTTCAATTATAAATTTCGCATAATCGTCAACTTCTCTTTCAGCAATCCACTTAATCAATATTTCTCTTCCTAGAGGTTTATCTTTTTCTGTGTGCTCTTTTTCATGAAAATCATAATCATGATCATCAAACCAAGACTTCATGGTTTTGTAAAGCTTATCAAAATTAAAAACAACATTCGGAAACAGCAATCTTGT
>CAZCBT010000034.1:0-6747 GCA_964497015.1 Candidatus Woesearchaeota archaeon
CCAGATTACTTTAGTCCAACTTTCGTTGAACTTGTAACTTTCCAAATTTGGGCAAGGTTCAAATAAGCCACATAATATGTAGGGCTCCACAATTCCAAAATTATTATCTTTAAACGGAGGTTCAACTGTAATGATTAGTTTTTTGAGGTTGCTTTCTTTTGGATACCATGTTAAAAATGTTTTATTTAGTGGAGTTTCGTACAATAAGAGTGTAAAGTTTTTACTTTCGTTATACCATTTTCCTAATTCTTTTCCTCTAACAATCAAAGATAGCCAATACTTATCAAGAGCCGAAGTCATGTTTGTAGCAACGGTCCATTCTCTAGATGCTTTTGGATACGGCCTATGATCCCTTACCCAAAATCCTCCTGTTAGCCCAAATCTGTTTCTCCAAGTTTCTAGTGAGATCTCATAAGGGAACATGTTTTTAGATGTTAAAAGAGAAATCACATTTTTATATAAAAGAGGAACTTTAGATTCGTCAATAAAAATTTCAAAAAATGCTTTTTCTTTTAAATTAACTCCTTGAGCTACAAAAGTTTTCTTCCATTTTTGAGGATTTTTACCACAGTAATATGGGCAGTAAGTATCCTCAATCCTAGAACCTGTTGTGAAGGAGAAGAAAAACTCTACAGGCTCTTCTCTAAAAATATAAATTGTTTTGGAGAAGTTTGAGAGCTCAGGATATTTTCCTTCTACAAAAAATGTTCCTAAAACCTGTGGGTATCCTTCAGGGGTGCTATTAAGCATCCAACCTACGAATAAATACCTTTCTTCATCATTATCAAAAACCATTGGCCATTTTATTGAAATTTTTACAATTTTAGACTTAGCAAACCCTATTGGCATAACAAGTTTTTCTGTAGATTTAGTAAAATTACAATGCGGATATATTTTAAAGTATACCTTTCCTGAATATGTTCCAGGATCTAAATTTTTCACATCAACAAATAAAGAGACACTTTTATTTTCAAAAGGTTTTAAACAAAATTTATCAAGGGATGCGCTGATATTTGATTCAAATTTCTTGCCAGTATAAATCTCAGAAAAATTTTCAAAAACAAGTTCAATACCATAGTTGTCTTTTCCCAAATTTTTGATAGAAAAATTCGAACTTGTATTTATCACGGAAAAGTTTAATACTCCAAAAGAAAGAGGATTTGGGTCTATTACGATTTTCGTATCGATCGCTCTATAAACATCTACCAATCCCCCTCCAATTTCATAGACTGTGTTGTTAATTGGTGTGGAAGTCTCTATCAGAACAGATTCTATTGTTTTTGGATCCCATTCTGGATGAGCTTGTTTAATCAAAGCCACAACTCCTGCTACGTGGGGTGTTGCCATACTCGTTCCAGAGTGAGAAACATGCCAATCGTCTATACAACTACTCCCTATAGAACTTGCAGCTTTGGCTGCACAGATATCCACTCCGGGAGCAGCAATTTCTGGTTTGATTAATAAATTAGAATCATAAATTACAGGTCCTTTTGAGCTAAAAAAGGCCAATGTATAATTTTTATCTATAGCTCCAACTGTAATAGCCTCTTTTGCGTTACCTGGATGTCCAATAGTTTCCCACCCACCAAAATTACCAGCTGCTACTACAACTGTTATTCCATTTTTAACTGCAGTATTTACCGCTTGGCTTACTGGATTGTCTGGAGAACCTACGCCTCCTAAACTCATACTTATGATATCTGCACCATCGCTAGTGTCGCCGTCTCCATTAGGATCTATAGCCATTTCGATTCCTCTTAATATCCAACTATCAGATCCTATCCCTCTGCTAGATAGCACCTTATACCCGAGTAATTTAGCTTGAGGTGCCACGCCTTTAACCTTTCCATTTCCTGCGGCTATCGAGGCACAATGTGTTCCATGTCCATTATCGTCCATTATGTCTTTTTCTAATTCACATATGGTTCCGTTTGGATCTTCTCTGTAACAATCCATTTCTTCATTTCTATTTTTATCTACTTTGAATTGTTCTTCACACCAAGTACCATTTTCGTCTTCTACGAAACAATCATCTAAATCTCCATCGTTATTCATATCTACAGTATAAACGACATTTACACCTCCAATTACTTTCTCACACCTTCCTAATAAAAATTGTTCTCTTGTACAATTCCCCAAATCCGGATGTGTGTAGTCTATTCCAGTATCAAGTATAGCAATCGTTATATTTTCTCCCGTAATATTTTTTCCATTTTTGTCTATCATATTCCATACTAATGAAGCATTTATCATCGGAACAGAATCTTTCAAGTATGCTTGTACTTTATAATTAGGGTACACCTTTTTGACAGAAGAAAGCCTTTCTATCTTTTCAACTTGAGAGGGAGTTATATTCAACGCCATTCCATTGAAAAGTAGATAATATTCCCCCATTACTTCAAGTTTGTTTTCTTTTTCAGTTGTAACAGACCCTGTGATCTTTAAACTAGCAGAAGCTGTTACCAATAAGACCATAATGATGCTCAATAATCCATAATATGAAATAGGGGTGATTTCTTTTCCTTTTTTCTTTGATATAACATATATAATCGATGTTATTAAAATAACGGCAAGAAGAACTATGCTTAGTATAATTAGAAGATATGTTTTTCTTGGTGGTTTTGGGTTGAGTTGGTAAAAAATTTCATCTTTTACTTTAGCATGCTGTTTTAAAAGAAGCGTTCTATATTCTTTTAAAATTTCTACTTTTTGACTCTCTGGCAAATTTTGTTTTTCTAGTTCTATTTTCTTTTTAAGTAAAGGTTTCCCTTCCAATTGAATTATATAACCTTCAAAGGCGGTTTGGTTAGAAAAAACAAGATTCTGATTTTGTAAAGTAAATCCAGTAAATTCCCGTTCTCGTTGTTGTATCAAGGTAGAGATATTTTTTGTGTATCTATAATCGTCAACCCACTCTTTATGATCAAGAGAAAACACAATATCCCCGCTAAAGGGAGGATCTGTTAAACTTATGTTTTCTCCAGCATCATAAACCAACTCTTTTGTTGATACAGATAGGCCTGCAACACTTCTCCCATCTTTACAACCGTAAGGCGTTTTGATATCTTTAACTCCGAACATATAAACAGGATCGCAAAAATACTCACGAAGTCCACAGTTTATACCTTTACACTCTTTAACGAATTTAGGAAGTCCGTTTATTGTTGTTTTCAAATCTATGCAGTAATCTTCAGCCGAGCATCCCGTAGGGCATTTTTCTTTTCCAAAGTAGTAGACTTTCCCTTTAACAGACTCTTCGATCCCTCCATCTGTATCTTTGCACACAAAGCAGGCTTCATTATAAAAGCAATAGTCCCAGAATATATTATTTTCTGATAGAGGATAATTGTAAATTTTAACTTCATCAATCATCCCCTCAAAGTGATCCCCAATTTTAAGATTTTGATGGTCTTCTTTTAGAAATTTAACTTGGGAATCTGATTTTGCGTTTAACTTTCCATTTATAAATATTTTTAATATGCTTCCATTGAATACAACTCCAATATGAGTCCAATTTTTTTCTTTTATCGGAGTTCGGCTTAATATTTCTGCAAATTTATAACCGTCGGTTATCCAAAAACGAATTTTATCTTCAAAAAGCTCTAGTGAATATGCCTCTTTTGCAACTACTTTCTGAATGGTATTATTTTCTATTTTATTTGGGTAAATCCAAGCTTCTACAGTCAGAAAATTTTTTAAATCCAAAGAAGTTGAATTTTCAACTTCAATCGTGGATTTTTCATCAAATAGATAAGCTCCATTCACCTTTCCTTTTTCAATCCAACTTGCATTAATGACTTTGCCATGGTTTTGATGTCCAGAAAAATCTTTTACAAAAGTGTCATTTTCGCCCCACTCCTTCAATTTATCGAAGTGGAAATATAATACCAAAGCGGTGTTATACATACAGTCTTTTACCAAAGGGTCGCATATCAAATCTTCACATGATTTATATAAAGACACCTGGTTTCCGACACATTGATATATTTTATTATCTGGGGTGCAGGCAAATTCGTCTCTTTTTAATTTGTAAATAGCATTATACTCCTCAGAATAACCAAAACAAGAGTACACAGGATTTTTACATGTTTCAAGCTCTTCACAACTTTTAGAAATCCAAAATGTATTTCCTTCTTTATAGAATTTATTATAACATTCTTCTTCACTTCCATGCAAAAATAAGCCATTTACACATCCCAAGGTTTCATTTGAATATGGGTCTATAACAACACAACATTTTGGCTGAGGTTTTTTAATCTTAAATTGGCATTGGGCAGAAATAAAAAACAAACTAACAATTATAGAAATGTTTATTAAGATAAAAACCAACTTTTTCTGCATAGAAAATTTAAGAATTAAAATTTTATAAATCTTTTTAAAATGAAAATCCACTATACAAAAGTAAAAAAGCTGCTTAAAAAAGTTGAGCAAGAATTGCAAGGTGTGCTTTCTAAAGTAAGTGAAACAAAAACAAAAAAATTTGTTGAGATGTTAACAAAAGCAAATGTTGTATTTCTTACAGGCCAAGGAAGGAGTGGTTTAATTGCCGAGGCATTTGCAATGCGTTTAATGCAGCTTGGTCTTAAAAGTTATGTGGTTGGCTTACCAACAACACCCGCTATTAGCAAAAATAATTTATTGGTAGCAATTTCCGGCACAGGGAAAACAAGGCTCACCTTGGATATTATAAAAGAAGCCAAGAAAGCCAAAGCAAAAATATGCTTAATAACAGCAAACAAAAATTCAGAAGCAGCAAAACAAAGCAATCTTGTAATAGAAATAAAAGCAAAAACAAAACTTGATCATAAAAAATCTATTGAGCCACTTGGTAGCCTATTTGAGCAGGCAGCATTTCTCTATTTGGATTCCATTGTTATTTTATTAATGCAACAACTCGGGATCGGCGAAAAAACACTTAAAAAGAAACACGCTTCTCTAGAATAAAAAAATTTTTATAAAATTAAAATTTAAAAACCAAATGAAAAATCTTACTGGAAAGGAATTTCTAGAACTGTTTTCAAATGGAAATACAAAGTTTTCTAACATAAGGATCATAAATTTTTCTTTAAGAGATTCCTCTCTTTTAAGGAGGTGCTTAAAAAATAAAAAGATTCTTCTCAACTTTGAAAATTGTGTTTTTGATGGAATAAAGGCCAAACTTTATCTACCAGGAGTTATGTTGAGAGGATGTTCTTTTGAGGAAGCCAAACTTTCAGGATCTGTTTTTTGTAATGCAAAATTCATTGCTTGCAATTTACAAAAAACCAACTTTGATGATGCAAATTTTTTAAATGCAAGTTTTAGCGGAGGAAACTTAACAATGGCAAGTTTCGCTAGAGCGAATTGTGAAATGGTGAGATTTACCAATATAAAAAATATGACTTTTGCTTATTTTTTTAAGGCAAATCTCAAGAAAGCGGAATTTTTAAATTCCAATCTTTATGGTGCTGTCCTTTCCCAATCAGATTTAGAAGATTCTCGTTTCGAAAATGTAAATTTGGAGGAGTGTGACGCTACTTATGCAAACTTTCAAAATGCTATTTTGAAAAATGTAAGTATGGAAGGTGCTCAGCTTAAAGGATCTAATTTTCTAGGAGCAAGATTAAAAAATGTTAGCTTAAAAAATGCAAGAACTACTGGTATTAAAATAAAGGAAGAAGTTGCAGAAAAATTAAGAAAGGCTGCTTAGAATGCGTTACTACAACGTTAATGCGGAATTTTTAATTAAAGCAATAGCAAAAAATTTTCAATATATTTTTCTAGTTGCAGAGCTGTTAAGCATCTTTGGTTTAATAAACTTCAACCTCAACCCAAAACATTTTCCAGAGTTAACTTTGAAATCAGAAATTCTTGTTTTTCCCAAATATACATACAATCCAGTTTTTATTTATGGGCATTATTTGTATGTTTTTATTTTAATAATCAAGGGCTTTGCTGTTAGCTTCATAGAAATTATTAAACAAAATTGGATTCCTGCTTTAGCAATATGCTTGCTTATTGTTAATATATGGTTTGCTTACACAAAACACAAAAAGGAGAAAGTTCATGTTAAGCTTGCCAAGTCCTTGTGGAGAGAATCAAATTTGCTGGAAAGATGTCTGTGGATGATGTTTTTTATAGACATTCTTGTTTTTATAACATCTCCAGGGAAGCTTGATATAATTTTCCTTACAATTTTGTATTTGTTGCTTATTAGCATAAAATATGTTCCTTGGCTAAGTGGAAAATTTATAGAACTTACAGAAAATCTTGAAAAATCTTTCTTGCATAACAAAAAGGTTTTATTTGCAACAACAATTCTAGATATAGCTTTAATATATCTTGACTCGCAAAAACTCTTTGCTTTGTTTTTCATAGTTTTTGTTTATAATTTAATTGCTTATCTTGTTTTGAAATTCTTAGAAGAATTCAAAAAACTTTGGGATTATGCTTTTTACATTTTCAATTTTGGAATGCTTGTTTTCTTTTTTAGTTTGGTTGTTATTTATTACATTTCCTTTGCTGTTGTTTTGGCTTTACAATGTTTGATAATAGGAGCTTACTATTACAAAAAGAAAAGATTCTTGCCAAGAGACTGGATTGAAAAAATTAATGGCATGGTTCTTGTTGTTTTGCTGATCCTTGTATTTTTTTAGAAAAATTTTTAAATTCCTCTTTAAAGATTTCGAATATGAAATGCAAAAAAGAAGCTAACATTAAAAAGTGTCCTTGTACATATGAGCATTGTGACAAGAAAGGAATTTGTTG
>CAZCBT010000035.1:0-6733 GCA_964497015.1 Candidatus Woesearchaeota archaeon
TCTTATACTGAATTAAGAGGAAAAGACTTATTTATAAATATTGCAGAATTAAGTCTATTAAGTTACTTTGCGATCTACTGGTTAATTGAATTTAAAAGGAGATGTTTCATTAAGGCCATTTCAAATTTGGGCTTACCTTTCCTAAAGCAATCTCTTTAATTAATTCGGAAAAACGTCTAAATCTCCAATAATGTAAGACTTCTCCAATTAAAAGCAACCCCAATAAAAAGATGGAAAAATAAAGAAAAGATTTCCAGTCTTTTAAACCAAAAAGTTTGGTATATGTAACAAAACCCATTATAATCAAAGATAAAAAGGAAAAATAAAATTTGGTTTCAAATTTTTCATATTGAATAAGATATAATTTTTTCAATTTTAAAATTTCCCTCTGTTTTTCATCTAATTCATTAGCCATATTATAAAAAGATTGTTGTATTTTATTTAAAATTTTGGACACTTTTTCAAACGAAAATCGGTTGTGACTAAAACATTCACGACTTCGCTTTATGTTTCTTGTACGAACTTGTGGTGAAATATGATAAAAAATTTTTGTTAAAGATTAAAAGTTTTTAGCGTTTTAAGTGGGCTCAAAGTTTTAATTTTTGATTAAAAATTTTAATCACGGAAAACTTTTTATTTTTCTAATTTTTTGAAGTTTTATGTTTAGATCTAAGAAATTTAAAGAAGCAGTTATAGAAGAACAAATTGCTACCATGCTAAACATCTATTTTGAAAGAATCGAAAAAGTTAGAAAAGAGATTCAAAAGATAATCCAAGAATTTAAATCTAAAAAAATTTCTTATGCAGACGCTAAGAAACTTCTCCAAAATTACATGAAAGAATTGCTAAAAATAAAATCAGATCTTAAAAAACAAAAGCCCAAGAATCCAGACTTAAAAGCGCAAAAAGAAAGCCTGATAGCGAAGGTAAACGAGCTTGTAAAAATAATCGAGAAGTTTTGATTTTTGATTAAAAGTTTTTAGCATTAATGAAATTTTTTGCTTCCAAATCCACTCTTAAGGCTAGGGTCCACATAAGCTCTAACTCTTTTAATTGCATTTTCTACTAAGGGGTCTCCTTTTCCACAACCATGGGCATATTCTTTTTTAAATGGAAAATCCCTCCAAAATTCTAACAATTCAATTTTTCCACCCGCTGTTTTGATAGCACCCATTATATATCGGATATCTGGAACCTGTGGAGCATTTACATAACCAAAATTTGGTCTTTCGAAAAGGTTATCAAAATCTATTTCCTTACCAAAATTGTCATAAATATGCACCTTTTTAGCATGTTTTTTTAATTCTTCACCCCTCAGATATATTTGCAATAAAAGATGTAAATGTGCTTCTTCGTTAAGATATTCTTTGGTATTGCTATTTCTCCTAAAACACGCAAATCCAAAATTTTCCATCAATTTTGTTAGTAATTCTCCTTTTTTATAAGGGCGATAATATAAATGGAATTCGTCACTCCAAGATGGGGCCTCGGATAAATCAAGATTTAACGGATTTGGTGTCTCGCTTATTCTTAGATAAGCCTCTATGGTGGTGGGTTTTAAGCGCTCTATTTCCGCTATAATTTTTGGCCATGAAAGTAGTATCATTTTCACCACTTTTAAGTAGAATATCATTTATAAAGTTTTCGTTATACAAACTTCAAGATTTCCTCACCTACAACAACTGCTGGCAAAATTTCTTCTTCTATAACTTTTATTACAGTGTTTATATCTCCTTTATCAAAAGCTGTCTGGAGTCTTCCAAAAGCACCCCCCAGATAATAAATCACATTAGATATGTTGTAGCCCATATCTTCTCTTGAAAACAATCTCGAAAGTCTTACTATTTCGCTTCTTATCTTTTCTATATGGACACGAACAGCTTCGCGGTTTTTATATACAGCCAAAATAGAACTCGCGCTTGATTCGATAGTTTTCAAATGCTCTCTAATCTCTCTAACATTTAATCTTTTATTTATCAACAATTCCCTGGTTTGATCGCTAGCTTCTTTTATTGTTTTCTTATTTAAGATTCTTGATTGGACTTTTCCTATTAATTCTTCGCTTACCATTGTGTTTTTATAAGTCTCTAAAATTTAAATAATTTTCCAAAAGTTTTAAATCCTAGCATATCCTTAAATCTCATATGGTATTTTGGTTTTTTAGAAAGAAGCCGCAATTAAAGGTTGAACATCTGCATAAAAATCTACAGCATTCTTTTTCTAACCTTAAAAAAGACATCTCTACAATAAGCAAGTGGATTGAACATTTCAAAGAAAGGCACGAAAAACATGAGGAAAATTTTGGGTATGTCATAAGGAAGATCTCTGATCTTGAAGAGAAATACCAAAAAATACTCGAAAAGCTTGAGGAATTGGGCATTTCTGATGAAAAATCTGGCGTTCAAATGGGCGTTCAAAGCGTTCAATCGTTCATGAACGTTCAATCGCTCGAAAAAATAAGCCCTATAACCTTAAAATTTGAAGGGTCTGAGCGTTCAAATGTGTTCATGAACGTTCAATCGTTCATGAACGTTCAATCGCTCGAAAAATTAACTCCTGCACAAAAAAATTTGGTTGCTTTACTACTTTATGCCCCACAACCAATGTCCTATGAGGAAATTTCTAAAAAACTAGGGCTCAGTGTGATCACAGTAAGGCGTCATATTAATGACATCAAAAGGATAGGATTCAAGATAAATGAAAAAGTTAGTGTTAGGAATAGAAAAAAATTATTCTACTTTGACGAAAAAATCAAAAAGGCCATTCTAAAAGTTAGAAGAAAGTAGGTATAAATCTAAAAGGTGAGGATTATTAACAATCCTATGAGCAATAAATTGAAAGACACAAAGCTTGATTGGAACATAATCTAGGATTAAAAGCCATTTCGATGATAACTAAAATTTACTTATAATCTAAAAATGTAAGAGATAAAGATCTAGACAATAATTCGCAGTAGTCTTGATTTTAAATTTGGACCAAAAGTTTGTATCTGATTTCGCATAAAATTTTAAGGTAAGTGTATATGATTCGCAATATAATTTATCCAGTTCCAGCATGAAAGTTCGTATTGGCCAAGAGCCCTTCAAATTCATATAAATACAAAAAATCTGATACTCATAAGCTCAAAAAGAAGAAAAAGTCAAAACCAAATAATAAATTAGAAGACCCAACCTTCTTTCATATAAATTGGTTTTTATTTATTAAAATCAAGAATCTAAAAGTAAAGGGTAATTCTTGATCTAAATTCGTTTAAATTTTAAAAACTTAGAGAAAATCTAATTCGTATAATTCGAAATTCTGTTAAAAAACAAGGCTACACTTTTATCCCCGAGGTTTGATTATAAAAATTTAAAATTAAGGTATAGGCACTACAAAATTCATAAGAATTCTTAAGTTTTTGTTACTTCTGGTTAAAATTCTTACTACAACTATTGAGGGATGTCCAAATACAGTATACATTTTATTTTATACATATCATAAGCTAAAAATATATATAAACAACATCACCGTAGGAAAAGCTGTAAAATGCTTAAAAAGGAGTTAAACATTCTCAAAACCATGAAAGAAAAGAAATGTTCCTGGGAAGAAGCCTTTAAGAAAGAAAATGAGAAAAGAACCCTAAAAGAATTCTTTAATAATTAATTTCTCTTAATTAGCCAATATAGTCCTTCTTTCCTTGTGCTGGTTGAGAAACAACCACGGGTAAGCGTATGTGTGGTGGTAAATTGAGATCCTGGGAAAGTATTAGTGCTTTAATATTGCATCTTGTCAAAATTGCTGTAAAAAGCCTTTCCATTAGTTTTCTATCAAGTGTCTTTTTAGATTTCCAATTGTTAAAAATTTCCTTCATTTTCTTATCATCTTCAAGATAATAAATATACCCGCCCAATTGTAAATTTGCGACACCTGGCTCGTAATCGACAGTAAAGTTAAAGTTTATTTTCAGAACATTCTGCTCTTTACCAACATTTATCCTATCTTCTTCAATATCAGAAATTTCTAAATTGCTTTTTATATTAAGCTTGTCAAAACTCTCTTTTTTCCTTTCAGCAGATATTTTTGTGATTGCAAACCCTACGATTGGCATTTTTTTAACAATTCTAAGAGCTATTTAAATGTTATGGTTTTACATCCTTTCCAAAGTTTTTATGCCAAGCAATAGCAAGGCGTTTTTAATTGTGTATCTAAATGCTTCTACTAATGCTAATCTTGCAGCCATTTCTTGCTTGTTTTCTACTATACATCTGCATACCTGATAAAATTCATTAAACTTCTTAGCAAGTTCATAAGCGTAATTAGCAACTATGCTGGGCTTTAAATGCGAGGCTGCTTCTTTGACTATGCTAGGAAAATTGTAAATCTCTTTGATTAATTCTTTTTCCGCTTCGGAGTTAAGGTAATTAAAATCCGCTCTAGTTCTTAATTTTGGTGCCTTTTTGATAATGGAAGAAGCTCTTGCATATGAGTAAAGCAGGTAGGGAGCTGCATCACCTTCATAGCTTAAAGCTTGTTTCCAGTCAAAGATAACATTTTTCTCTGGGGAGACTTTAAGGATTGCATATTTTACAGAAGCGTAAGCAAGTGTTTTGATGGCTTTTTTGCTATAATTTCCTCTCTTTTTGAATTCTTGGTTAGCTTTTTCAATAGCCTGCTTCATGAAATCTTGCAACAATACAAGATTGCCTTCTCTTGTTGACATCTTCCCTGTTTTAAGCAAGACATGTGAATAAAAAACAGCTCTCGGAGCATGGTAGTTAAGTAAGCTTAAAGCGGAAGCGATTTGCTGGAAGTAAAGTTTGTGATCTTCGCCAAGAACAACCATGTTTTCTTTTGCTTTTTCAAGTTTTTCAATAGTATAAGCAATATCTCTTAATGAATACAAAGACGTGCCGTCTGCTCTTGTAAGTACAAGTACCGGGTCCTTCATATCAAGCCTGAAATCTCTTAAATCAAGAACATACCTGCCATGACTGTCGATAGTTAATTTGTTTGTTTTTTCAAGTTGTTTAAGAATTTCTTTTGTTTTCCTTGCCCAAAGATATTTAGATTCGTAGTCAAAATGATCATATCTTATGCTAAGTTCCGAAAGAATTTTCAGCTGGCCTTTTAAGCAGATGTCCACTATTTTCTTGAATTGCCCCTTAACTTTTTTATCGCCTTGCTCAAGCTTGTAAAGCAAGTCAAAAATTTCCTTTTCTATTTGTGGTGTTAGATTTTTATTAATCTCTATATAATATTCAAGCATCTTTTCAAATGATAGCTGCTTCTTGTTTTTACAAGCATAAACAAGCATTGCTATCTGCTTGCCAACATCATTAACAAAATAATGAACATCTACACTGTAGTTAACAAATCTTAACAATCTTGCAAGAGAATCACCAATTAAAGCATTCCTTGCTCTGCCAACATGAGGAGGAGCATTTGGGTTAATGCTTGTATGTTCTATTAGAAGCTTTTTCTTCTTGCCAATATTAATGCTGCCGTATTTTTCTTTTTGTTTTAAAACAGAAGAAATAACATTCTTGGCAAATTCTGTAGGATTGATAAAAAAATTGATATAAGCAAAATTTGCTTCTATTTTTGATATTAATTTTGGTGCAATTTTTTGTAGTTTTTTGGCATAGAGTTTTGCTATTTCTTCTGGTGGCTTTTTGAGTTTTGGTGCAAGTTGATAACAAGGAAATGCATAATCGCCAAGTTCCTTGTTTGGAGGTACTTCGAGTTTTATTTCAACATCTTTTGGAAGAACTTTTTTGAGCAAATTCTTAATAGAATTTTCTATGTGCATATTTATTGTTTTTTAGTTTGGTTAATAAAATTTTCCATTATCTTGTTAAATAAGCAAATAAATGTTTCATTATCAATATTAATACCTGCCTCTATTAGCACCCTTGCCAGTTCTTGGGCAAGAATATTTTCATCGTTAACAGGAACAAAATTAAACAAATTTTTAAGTGTAATATCACAAAGAAATCCGTTGTTTAGCTTTACAACACATTCTCTAAATTCAGCATCGTATACTTTTTTTAAGTTAAGATCAACATAACATTCATTAAAAAATCTTTGCTTTTCCTGTTTGAAATCATGGTTTAGGAGTTCTATTTTTAACAACTCTAAAAATACTTCTTTGTAGGAATGTTTTTTTATGAAATCTTCAACATCAGAAATTGTGTTTACTAAAGAAAGGTTGTAAATCTTTTTAGGCATATAGATTTTTCCAAGATATTTTAGCACTTTTTGTTTAACATTCTTGCCATGGCGTTTTGTTTCAACAAGATATGCGTATTCGTTATTTTTTATTTTTTTAACCCTAATAAACATTTTATTTTGTAAGTTTTCTAAGCAATTTTTCTTTTCCTTTCCAAATTAATGCCTCTTTTAGCACTTCTTGGATCGTTGAAACAGGGATTATCCTTATGTTTTTCAGTTTTTGTTTTGGAAGCATTACATCCTTCTCATTTGCTTTTGGAATTATTATGCGCTTTATTCCTGCTTCTATGGCTGCTTCTATTTTAGCACTTACCCCACCAACAGCAAGAACTTCGCCTCTAATTGACAACGAGCCAGTTAAAGCTGTGTCTTGCCTTACAGGAATCTTTTTTAATGCAGATATTATTGCTGTTGCTACCGCTATACTGGCAGAGTCTCCTTCAACACCCTCTAAAGCAGTGCCCAGAAATTGCACGTAGATGTCGTATTTTTCTTTTATATCTTCACCAAAGTATTTCATTAT
>CAZCBT010000036.1:0-6623 GCA_964497015.1 Candidatus Woesearchaeota archaeon
AAATTCCTTAAAGAAAAGCTGAAGAACGCTGTTAAAAATTTTTCTAAAAAAGTTGAGTCCTTGCCAGAAGAAGAACACATAGAAGAAATAGAGATTAAAGAAGCAAAAAAAGGTTTTGTAGAGAAATTAAAAACAAAACTAAAAACAACAAAAATCGATGAGCAGCAATTTGAAGAGCTTTTTTGGGATATAGAGCTTGCTTTGCTTGAAAACAATGTTGCTGCTCCTGTTGTTGAAAAACTCAAACAAGATCTCAAGCAAAAACTTGTTGGCTTACCGATAGAAAAGAAAAAAGTTCATGAAACAATAAAATCAAGTGTGAAAGAAGCAATAGAGCATTTGTTTAAGCATATCCAAAAATTAGATTTATTAAAAGAGGTTAAAAAGAAAAAGCCATTTATCATTTTATTCCTTGGCGTTAATGGAAGTGGAAAGACAACAACAATAGCAAAAATCGCTTATCTGTTTAAAAAGAACAATCTTTCTTGTGTACTAGCAGCAGCAGACACATGGAGGGCTGCTTCTATTGAGCAACTTGAAGAGCATGCTAAGAATTTAAACTTTAAAGTTATTAAGCATCAATACCAAGCGGATCCTGCTGCTGTTGCTTATGATGCAATACAACACGCAAAAGCTAAACATATAGATGTTGTGCTTATCGACACAGCAGGGAGACAGCACACCAACATAAATCTTATGGAAGAAATGAAGAAAATAGCAAAAGTTACAAAGCCGGACTTAAAAATATTTGTTGCCGAAAGTATTGCTGGCAGTGATGTTGTTGAGCAAGCCATAGAATTTGACAATGCTATAGGCATAGACGCTGTTATACTTGCTAAAGCTGATGTAGATGAAAAAGGTGGTGCAGCTTTATCGATTAGCTATGTAACAAAAAAACCAATTATCTTCCTTGGAATGGGCCAAGATTACAAAGATCTTAAAGAATTTGATAAAGAGGAATTTATCAAGTCGCTTGGCTTGTAAAGTTCATAAAATGGAACTTAGCTATGTTGCCTTTGATTCATTTGGTGTGAAGTCAAGCTGCATAAAAATAAAAACTCCTGATGTTACCATAACTATTGATCCTGGAATTGCTATAGAAACAGATTCTTTTCCTTTGCCTTTCTACAAAAGAGCAGCTTTGGTTGCTTATTATAAGCGTAAAATTCTTGAAGCATGTAAAAGTTCTGATGTTATAGCAATTACTCATTACCACTACGATCATCATATCCCAGAAAAGCCATTCTACAAAGATAAATTATTGCTGATAAAACATCCAACAAGCTTCATAAATAAAAGCCAAAGAAATAGGGCTGCTTATTTTCTTGATGTTGTTAAAAACCATGCCAAAGAAATAAAGATTGCGGACAGCAAGCTATTTACTTTTGGAAACACGGAAGTAAAATTTAGCAAACCATTATGGCATGGTCCAAAAGGCACAAAACTAGGCTACGTGTTAATGGTTAGTGTTAGTTACAAAAAAGAAAAAATCCTTTTCACTTCTGATTTAAATGGGATATATATTGCAGATTATGTTGATCTAATTGCTTCTGAAAAACCAAGCATAATAATTGCGGACGGATTTCCTTCCTATTTGCTCGGCTATCTTGCTTCTTATGAGAATCTTAAAAAGGCAATTTCTAACAACATCAAGCTTTTAGAAAAAACCAATGCAAAACTCTATGTTATAGATCACCACTTGCTAAGGGATTATAGGTACAGAGAAATTTACTATGAAGTTTATAAAGCTGCTAAAGGAATGAAAAAGAATGTTTTAACAGCTGCTGAAGTTCTAAACAAGACGCCAGCAGTCATAGAAGCCTATAAAAAATACGGCCCAACAAGATGGGAGCATTGGCAGGAATTTACTTTTAGTTATTTAAATAGACTAATAAAAATTAAATAAAATACTTTGCTATATTGACCACAATACCAGCAATAAGAACCAACGCTATTAAAATTCTTAATATAATGTTTTTTGTTATTGTAAATTCCGGAGTTCTTTGCGATTTTTTCTTAGCATTTCCTATCATTGCTATAATAAGTAGTCCAATAATTCCTCCAGCAAAATACCCGGTAACATCAAGTACTTTTGTAAAAGTCGCGCTTTTTCTCAATAACAAGAATGCTACAAACGGAACACCAACAGCACTAACGAATGCTAAATTTTTTTTAAGTTTTAGATCATATTTAAATAATTCAACCAATGCAAGCGCAATTGCAAGGAACGATGTAAAAATAGAGAAAAATGCGAATAAATTTCCAAATAACAATGCAATATATCCTACTTTTTGACCCAAGCCAATAGTCGCAACTTCTGTAGTTTCAACTCCGGTAACACCTATTATCACAAAGGCAAATAAAATATAAATAAATATTGGAATAACACTACCAATTACAATCGCTTTTTTAACATTCCTTTTTTCTTTTATTAGAACTTCCCTAACCTCTGGAATAGCAACAAGTCCAAAATAGGCAAACATTATAACTCCATAAGGTATGAAAATATTTCTTATTTCAAATCCTGCGAAGTTTAACGGATTTATGTGATTAAATGAAATAACACCCAAGAAGATAATTATTAAAATCATGGCGCTTACAGATATCAATTCCGAGAAGCTAACCCCCCTTATGCCTTTATAAACAAGTAACGAAGCAAATATAAAAAATATACAACTCCAGAATAACTCACTATCGTAAATCCAACCAAGCAATGCGTTAATAACCTGACCTTCTCCCATAAGGTATGCTATTAGCGCACCGTATAGACTTATAAGTAATGAAATAAACATAACCCTTGACCATTTTTTGTTTAAGAAAATTTCAGCATACTTTTGCAGTTGGTGTGTGCCTTTGGTCCTCAAAACAATCTCTCCAATAAACAAATTTAAAAACATAACAAGTATACCTATAGCAATTATGTCAATAATCCCTATTAAAAATCCTGCTTTAGCAACAACATATGGTATGCCAAGAATTCCTGCACCAATAACGCAACCTGCAAGTGTTGCAGCAGCTTCCAAAGTGGATTTGTTCATCAATAACTTAAAAATCTTTAATTAAAAAATTTTTCTCTGCCAGTATTTTTGAAAATTTTCTAAATATTTTTTAGCAACTTCTTTGCTATGAAAGATCAGCAAGTTTTCGTCATTTCTTTTGTTAGCGGAATAAGTTGGATTATAGCTGCCGGTGATAACAATTTTTTCATCAACAATAAAAATCTTACTATGTAAAAGCGCTTTTCTATTATCTAGTTTCACTTTTGCATTAGAATTTTTAAGAAACTCGTATTTTGAATAACGATTAAAGGCATTTCTTTCTTCTAGAATTCCTCTAACATCAATGACATTTGATTTTTCCTTGAGAATATTTGCTATTTCGTTGTCTGTCAAAATATAGTGCATGAAATAAATACTTTTATTAGCATTATTAAGCACATTAATCACTTTTTCTTTACAATTGTCTTCTGGACAAAAATAATTCTCAATTAAAATTTCTCCATATTTAACAAATGGATATTTAACTTTGTTGCCAGCCTTAAAGATACCATTCCACATCTCATCGAATTCGTTTTTGTAGTTTTCAGCAAGATATTTTGATTGTATGATTATTAAATTATTTATATCATCTGTGCTTGTATTTTTAGGATTAAAAGAACCTGTTATTACAAAGCTGTTAGCAACATCAACACAAAACTTATTATGCATGAGTCCTTCTTCATCCTCTTTGTGATAAATTTTCAAGCTTTCTCTATTATCAGTTACAAGTTTGTATTTCTTCTTAGCCATCAAACTTGCTAGCTCATTATCAAGTTCATAAATAGCACATTCAAGCGAGGAAGTATTCTTTATAAAATTTCTAAAAATCTCATAGCAATTTTCTTCTGGGCAGAAATGGATTTCAAGATGCTTGGGTGTTTCATTTACAACTTTTGAATCTTGTAAAGAAGTCACGTAAGCTGTAATTTTGTCTTTGCCAGCCAGCAAACCAATACCAATAAAAATGCATGTCAATGCTATTTTCAGAAGAGATTTCTCCTTCATTTGCAAATGTCTTCAGCCATTTCAAGCAAGTCTTTGTTAAGATAAATGCTAGAGTTTGTTCTTACAGCTATCGCAATAGCATCACTTGGTCTTATATCCAGGTTAAGAATCCTATTATCTTTTTGCAAAAATAACTCTGCAAAAAATATTCCACTCTTAAATTCGGTAATCCTTGCAAACAGAACTTTTATATCAAAATGGTTTAGAATATCATAAACTATATCATGGGTTGTTGGTCTGTATTCTATTTTATTTTCCAAACCTGTTTTTATAGAAAACGCTTGTGTAGAAGAGATTCCTATTGCTAGAACTTTACATTTATTATAAACCAGCAACATCGAATTTTTTGTAACGTTTGGCTCTACAAGAACATAATTTTCCAAAGAAGGCAAAGTTAAATTCAAATTTTCAATTTCTATCTTTTGCACTTCTTGTGAAGCTTCTTGTGTTTCTTGCACGGGCACATAAAATACTTTTGAAAGGATAATTGTTGCTATTGCAAGTACTATTACAGCTGCTATCAAACTTGCTACTTTGGTTGTGTCTTTCATTTTTCTAAATAGCTTAGGGCTTCGCTTATGTTTGAAACCTCAACCAACTTAATCTTTAAATCTTGGTCTGTGGCTTTATATTTTATTTCGCAGTATTCTGTGTTGTTGAGCATGCTACATCTCTTTTCTCTAATATATTTCCCATCAACAAAACACCCTTTTGGAATTAGTAAAATTTTAAGTCCAGCTTTTTCACAAGCTTTGGCTTTTTCTACAATAGCACCAGCTTCCCCTATGTTACCATCTTGCAAAATTGTACCTGTTATGGAAACATTCTTGTTTAGAGTTTTATTTTCAAGTAGTATTATAACGGAAGCAGCCATTGCAGCACCAGCGGAAGGACCACCAATAAAGTCGGCATTTGTTTTAATTGAAAACATAACATCTATATTTTTTAAGCTTATATTTGTAAAGTTTGAAGCCACATTAGCAGCAAGCCTTGCTGAAAGCTGCGTGTCGTAGTCGGCAATTACATTATTAATGTTTACTAATACAAGCCCATTTCCTGGCCTTATTGTTGTGGTAAGCTCAGCAACAGTGCCGTTGCCGAATTTATCAACAGCAGGAACCACCATTGTTATAGAATTTTTTTCAACTTCTTGAACGCTTGCTTCTTGCTGTGTTATTTCTTGCTTTTGGACTTGAAAAATTCCACTAAGATAAAAGCCAATTCCTATGCCAATAACTAATGAGATTATGCATATTAAAATTAACTTGTTATTCAAATCTGGCATAAATATTCTTTCTTTGCCTATTTTAAAAACTTTGCGTTCTCGCAAATTATTTAAATTCAAGTTGTTTAAAATTAAGAAATGAGCAAAATTAATAACCCGAATCAAGTTGTTTTAGTGACTTGTAGGCATGCAGGAAAAGATAACATAATTGCTATGACATGGCATACCAAAACAAGTTTTCAGCCAAATTTGTATCTAATATCTGTTGACAAGTCAAGATTTTCACATGAACTTATAAGCAAGGGCAAATGCTTTTGCATAAATTTTATGCCTTATGAGCTAAGCGAGGCAATAAAATACTGTGGTACACATTCAGGTGAAGATGTTGATAAATTTAAAGAAACTGATTTAACAAAGATAGAATGTGAAACTATAGACTGTTGTAGAATTAAAGAAGCGCTTGCTTATGTTGAATGCAGGGTTATTAACAGCTTTACTACAGGCGATCATACAGTTTTTGTTGGCGAAGTTACAAAGCAGGAATTTGTTAAAGAAGGCAAAAGACCTTTTCAGCTTGACAGGCTAAAATTTACTACTACAATTATTAGGTAAATATAAAAATACCAATATCCACATAAAAATATGGGATACACTGTACCAACACAAAGGAAAACAAGAAAAGAAAAGAAATTGAAAAGGCGTTACAGGGTTTACAAGAAAGGTGGTCCACTAAGAACTATAAAGAAAAAATAAAATGCAAAAAGTAAAATTTGAAAGATTTGAAAAAGAGTTTCCAAAGTCTGCAAAAGAATTTGTAGCAGATCAAGAAATGTTAATTGTATTCTTAAACTCGCCTGTTAGAGATAAGTGGTTGAAATTTATCGGGCTAAAAAGAAAAGATATCAAAAAAATTAAAGAGATTGTTGAACATTATGCAAAACTAAAAGTTGAAGAAGAGAAAAAGAAAAAACCAAAAACAAGAGAACAAATTATTAAAGCAGAGGCAGAAGTGCTTAAGAAGATATTTGCTGGTCAGGTTTTAGAATTTCATAATGTTAATTTGCTTGAAGCTATTGAGCTTGCAAAAAAGATTTTAAAAATAGAATATCCTAATTCAATTATTTTTGACACACTAAAAGCAGATAGGCTGGCTACCTTAGCAGGCATAGATACGCAGAAAAAATTTCCTTCTGAGTTGCTTGTTTTTGATTTAGATAGCAAGAAGATTATCGGCGTTAATGTTGTTGTGAAATAATTTTATGAAATAACTCTTTTGAAAAAGTGTTGTTGAAAGAATTTATTTTTTAACAATAACACTTCTATATCAAAAATGCGATTTCTGAAGTGTTCATATT
>CAZCBT010000037.1:0-6522 GCA_964497015.1 Candidatus Woesearchaeota archaeon
GCTGCTTCAATAAGCAAAAATATAACTGTTGACAACATAAAAGAAATTGTTTCCGAAGTAGAAGTTAAAGATGTCAAGCAAATCCTTGAGCTTGCCCTAAAAGGCGACTTTGTTAAAGCAAGGGACAAGCTTCTTGAAGTGATGCTTAATAATGGGCTTAGTGGAATAGATATAATAAAAAACATTCAAAAGGAGATTTTAAACACAGAAATTCAAGCAGAAAAGAAACTAGGCATTATTGAAAGATGTGGCGAGATAGAGTTTCGCATTGTTGAAGGCTCTGATGAATTTATTCAGCTTGAAGCATTGCTTGCATATATTGCTTGCTTAAAATGAAAATCCTTGCAATTGGTGATTTCCATGGGAAACTTAACAAGAAACTAACCAAAACTATTAGCAACTTTGATTTTGATTTTGTTTTCTGCACAGGTGATTTAGCGGATACAACAGAAAGAAGAAATATTATTTTTAAAAACTGGGAAGCTGTGCAGCTTATTGGTTTTGAAGAATTTGTTGGTAAAAAAAGATATTTAAAAATTTTAAAAAAAGAATACGAAACAACAAAAAATGTGTTAAGGTTTCTAAATTCATTAAACAAAAAAGTTTTTCTTGTTTATGGCAATTGTGATCTTACAAAAAAAGAAAATGCTCCTTCTTACATTAAGCCCATAGAAATTCTTTACAAGAAATACAAGAATGTAAAATTGCTAGTAAGAAAGAAAATTAAAATTGGCAACCATACATTAATAGGCCATTCTGGATATAGAAAACTTGTCTCAAGAAAAGATAAGGAAATTCCTAAAAGTTTAAAGAAGTTGTTCGCCAAAGAAAAGAACGTAATCTTTCTAACCCATGACGTGCCATATAACACAAAATTTGACTTGGTAAGGAATAAATCAAGCCCTATGCACGGCAAGCATGTTGGAGAACCCATTTACAAAGAAATAGATTTAAAATTCAAACCATTGCTGCATGTTTTTGGACATATGCATGAGAATCATGGTAAATCATTTTTAGGCAAAACATTGCTGCTTAATCCAGGAGCAGCTTTTGAAAACAGATTTGCGTTAATAGAACTGAACAAAAAAATAAAGGTACGATTTTTAAAATGCTAATAGAAAAATACAAACCAAAATCGCTGAAGGAAATTATAGGCAGAGAAAAAGAAATTGCTGAAATAAAAGCAAATTTAAATAAAAAACCTATACTGCTTTATGGCCCTGTTGGTGTAGGAAAAACAACGATTGTTTATTGCCTTGCTAATGATCTAAACTATGAAATACTTGAGCTCAATGCTTCAGATTTCAGAAACAAAGAATCTATTCAAAAAATTCTTGGAAATGCTATTCAACAAAAATCTTTGTTTTATAAAGGTAAGCTTATCCTTGTTGACGAACTTGATGGTATAGCAGGCAAAGAAGACAGAGGTGGAGTTCAAGCATTGCTTAATGTTATCAAGAAAAGTCCTTATCCAATAATTATGGTTGCTAATGATCCTTGGAATAAAAAACTTTTGCCGATTAGAAAAATTTCAAAGCTAATAGAACTTAAAGTAAACTTTTACATTGTTTTGAAAGTCTTAAAGGAGATCTGCAAAAAAGAAAAAATAAACATTAACGAAGCTGTATTGGCAAAGATAGCAAAATCCGCAAAACACGACATCAGAGCAGCAATTATAGATTTAAATGTATACTTAAAAACAAGAGATACTAGCATTATTGACACAAGAGACAAAGAAGAAACAATATTTCAGATCTTACAAAAAATATTCCACTCAAGAAATCCGCAAGATGTGTTAAATGTCTTGGAATATTCGTCTATTGATTTAGATGGGTTAATAAAATGGCTTGATGAAAACCTTCCTAGAGAAATTAATGGTAGAAATTTGTTAAAGGCTTACGAGAGTCTTTCAAAGGCTGACATCTTCAAAGCAAGAATCCAGCGTTGGCAGCACTGGCGATTTCTTGTTTATGTTAATGCTTTACTTACATATGGAATTAACATTTTTGCAAAAAAATCTGGCTTTGTGAAATATAAAAATCCAACAAGGTTTTTAAAATTCTGGATAAACAAACAAGAAAATTCCGAACTTCAAGAAATAGCAAGTAGCTTACACATGTCAACAAAAAAACTTGAAAAAGAATTACCGTACATAAGAAAAATTTTAAACCTTTAAAGAAAGCAATCTCCTAATCCTATTTTCTGTGTTTGGATGTGTGCTGAAAAGCTCAAGCAATGCTTTTCCTGAAAATGGATTTACAATAAACATGTGTGCGGTAGCAGGATTTCCTTTAAGGCTAATATGTCTTGAAGCGCTTTCAAGTTTTGATAAAGCATTTGCTAGTGGCGCGGGACTCCCAACAAGTCTTGCTCCAGTTTCATCAGCAAGATACTCGCGAGCTCTTGAAATAGCAAGCCTTGTTAATGTTGCTATTAGCGGCGTAACTATTGCTAAAGCAAGTAAGGCAAAAGCATTCGCATTTCTTTCATCTCTACCCGCCATGCCAAAGATAGCAGCCCATCTGGCAAGCATTGCCACATAAGCTATAGTACCTGCTATCACAGCAGCAATACAAGAAATAAGCGTGTCTCTATTTTTAATATGACTAATCTCGTGAGCAATTACACCAGAGATTTCTTCTTTGCTAAGCAATCCCATAAGCCCAGAAGTGACAGCTATGCTTGCATGTTTTGGATTTCTACCGGTAGCGAAAGCATTTGGTTGTTGAGCCTCTATCAAGTATAGCTTAGGTAAGGGTATCTTTGCCTTTGAGGCAAGTTTTTTAACTTCACCATAAAGCCATGATGTTTTTGGCAATGGTTTAGCTTTGTACATAGCAAGAACAATTTTATCAGAATACCAATAAGCAAAGAAGTTCATTAACAAGACAAAAATAAAAGCTACAGTTAAGCCAGTAGTTCCTGCTATAAATTTGCCTATAAAAAGTAATATTACTGTTAATATACCAAGCAAAACCAAAGTTTTTAATTGATTTATCATATTATAAATCCTTAAACAGAGTTTTTAAAACTTTTGGAAAAGCTTTTTAAATAGCCAATGTCTAAAATTCTTATGAAATTAAAAGAGGCAAAGCCAGGAAAGAAAATAAAATTTCTTACTTCTTGCAAAATTGGAAATCTTGAAATTCCTGAAGGCTCTGTTGCTAGGATTATTGAAGTAAGAGAAGCTGTCCCAATAATAGAAACATCAAGTTTAGCAGAAGGTTATGTTAAAATTCAAATCGATGACGAAATACTTGAAATACCTGCAGGAAAGTTTGAAAATTTACCAATTATAAAAGCCTAACAGAAACCTTTTTAATTTCTTTTGAGGTTTTATTAACTAATGTATGAAATAGTTATTGGCAGAACAGAATCCGATAGAAAAAAACTTGGCCTAAAAGGAACTTGCTTTCTTGGAAAGATGTATGTAAAGATGGGCCCATATGTTTCTTTGTCTAACAAAGTTTTACTTGATGTTGCTAGAAGCCATGTTATACTTGTTTGCGGAAAAAGAGGCTCTGGAAAATGCCTCACAGGAGATACATTAATCCAGTTAGCGAACGGGAAAATCGTTCCAATAAAGGAAATAGAAAAGGAAAATAGTAAAATAGTAGCCTTAAATAAAAAATTAAAAGTTGAAAAAACAAAAAAAGAAGGGTTCTTTAAAAGAAAAGTTAATAAGATATTAAAAGTAAAGTTAAGAAGTGGAAAAGAAATAAAACTAACACTTGATCATCCACTCTTAACCATTAAAGGTTGGGTTCCTGCAAAAAGTTTAAAGAAAGGCGATAGGATTGCAACCCCTAGGAGGATAAATGCTTTTGGTAATAAAGACCTAAGCGAATGGGAAGTTAAATTGCTTGCTTATCTGATAGCGGAAGGGCACACAAAAAAAGTTGTCCTCTTTTCTAACTCGGATAAAAAAATTGTAAATGAATTTAAAAGTTGCATTAAAAAATTGAATCCAAAATTAAAAGTTGTAGAAGACAAAAAAGGTCATCTTAGAGTAATTGAAGATGGGTTTAGGAATGTAATAATAAAAACCAATTTAAAAAGGGACGAAAAAGGTAGGTTTATAAAAGGTACAAAGATAGAATTTAAAAAAAGATCGATTAGAGAATTCATAGAAAATTATAACTTATTTAACAAACTTGCAACAGAAAAAGAAATCCCCCAAGAAGTATTGCAATTAAAAAAGAAGAAGCTCGCACTTTTCCTTAACAGGCTTTTTAGTTGCGATGGTAGTGTATATAAAAGAATTACTGCCAACAGCGCACTATGGCAAATCTCATATTCTTCAAGTTCAGAAAAATTAATTCGGCAAGTTCAAAATTTACTCTTGAGGTTTGGAATAATATCCAAGCTAAGAAAAAAAAGAATCCAAAGAAACAAAAAAGAACACATCAATTACAAATTAATAATAAGTCCCCAATTTATTGAACAATTTTCTAAAGAAATAGGCTTTTTTGGGTGTAAAGCAAAAAAACTAGGAAGAGCCTTAAAAGAAACTAAAAACAAAAAAAGAAACCCAAATGTTGATACAATCCCAAAAGAAATTTGGAATATTTACAGGCCAAAATCGTGGAGCTTATTAGGAAAAAAATTCGACTATAAAATGCCCAAAGGGTTTAGAAGTAAGATTAATTATTCACCATCAAGAGAAACCTTATTAAAAATAGCAAAAATAGAAAACAACGAATTTTTAAAAAGCCTTGCAACATCTGACATTTTCTGGGACGAAGTTGAAGAAATAGCCACAATAAAAGGTAAATTTGAAGTGTACGATTTCAGCGTCCCAAATCACCATAACTTTATAGCTAACGACATAATAGTTCACAATAGCTATACTCTTGGCGTAATTGCTGAAGGGATCTCTAACTTGCCAGAAGAGATTGCCCAAAACATTTCTGTACTCATTTTCGACACAATGGGAATTTATTGGACCATGAAATATCCAAATGAAAAAGATCGTATGCTTCTTGAACAATGGGGTTTGAAGCCAACAGCATCAAAAAGATTAAAAATTTATGTGCCTGCAGGGTATTATAAAAAATTTAAAGAGGCAAATTTTCCAGCAGATTTTCCATTCAGCGTTAAAACAGCAGAAGTATCGCCATCAGATTGGTGTTCCATTTTTGATATAAAACTTACAGATCCCTTAGGGGTATTAATAGAAAAAGCGATATCTTCGCTCCAAGAAAAATATGGTACAGAATATGATATTGATGATATCCTTGAATTTATTAGAAAAGATCCGAAATCAACAAAGCAAGAAAAAGACGCTCTTGAAAATAGATTTGCAGCAGCAAAATCATGGGGGGTATTCAGCAAAAAAGCAACTCCACTTAAAGAAATTGTTGATAGAGGCAAGGTGACTGTACTTGATATCAGCATTTATAAGTCTTGGATGTTAAAAACCTTGATCACGGGACTTGTGTGTAGGAAGCTATTTCTTGAAAGAATGGCTGCAAGAAAACTTGAGGAACTAAGAGATGTTGAAAAGGGTTATACAGTTTTATTTGCAGAAGAAACAAAGAAGAAAATCGAGATGCCATTAGTTTGGATCTTAGTAGACGAGGCACATGAATTCTTGCCAAGAGAAGGAACAACTCCTGCTACAGATGCTTTAGTAACATTACTAAGAGAAGGCAGACAACCAGGGGTTAGCTTAATTCTAGCAACTCAACAGCCAGGTGAAATTCATAGAGATGTTATAACACAATCGGACATTGTAGTAAGCCATAGAATCACAGCGAGACGCGACATTGAAGCTTTAAATAATATTATGCAAACATATCTTGCTGCTGATGTTATGCGTTACCTCAACGATTTGCCAAGAGAGAAAGGTGCAGCAATAATCCTTGATGACAATTCTGAAAGAATCTATCCCATTCGTGTAAGACCAAGATTCAGCTGGCATGGCGGAGAAGCACCAACTGCTGTGCCTGTTAAGCGCGTTGAACTTGTTGAACTAGGATTGTAGTTCTCTACTCATTAGCCTTAAGAGAGAATTACAATCATTAACAATCCCTCTCAAGATCTGATTAAGTTGTGGGATCAAATTATTTAAATTTTGGTATATCAGATTTTTTTGCTCTTCAAGTTGTTCTTTATTCTCCAAGGTCATAGCCCTCAAACTTCTTGGAGTCGGCTGTACCTCTTTTAAATAACGTGTAATTGTATTCACAAGCACACCACTACCATTCTCAATCCTGTCAATTATCCTATCTGCATTTGGTAAGATTAATAAGGTATTTTTATTTTTGTTTAAAAATCTTAAGAGATCTTTCCCAAATTTAAAAGTGTAGGCTAAAGAATTGTTAACAACCTTCAAATAACCTATTAACTCTGACTTCCTAGCATCAAATTCTTCTGGCCTAGATACCCTCTTAAAAGATAACCTATTTATGGCATTTAGAATCGGGGGTATGTTTCTCATATTTAATTTCGAGAGACTTGTTTCTAATAACCTAAATAGTCTGTTATATATAATTCTGATGGGTTTTTCTATGGCAGGCC
>CAZCBT010000038.1:0-6375 GCA_964497015.1 Candidatus Woesearchaeota archaeon
GATGCTAGATTTACTATTGGAGGTAAGTATCCTGTATTGGTAAATAACGAAAAAGATTTGCTTGGTATTGATAAGGAAAAGGAACTTGCAATTATAGCTTCTAATGTTGGAAAAAAGAAGAAGCTAAAACTTCTTGAAAAAGCAAAAGAGCTTGGCATAAAAGTTTTGAATGTTAGTAAAGAGAAAATTGTTGAGAAGCTTAACAAAATAAAAGAAGAAAAAGCAAAGAAAAAAGCTAAAAAAGCCAAAAAAGAAAAGCCTAAAAAAGAATCAAAAACAGAAACCGAAAAACCTGAAACCAAAGAAATAGAAGCCAAAGAGAAGCGTATTGAGAAGGTTGAAAAGGAAATTAAAGAAAAAATGAAGAAATCCGAAGCCTGAAAATGACAAATTTAAGTTTGCAAAAAAGGATGACTGCAAGTCTTTACAAAGTTGGTTTGGATAGAGTTAAGCTAGATCCAAGCAGAGCAGCAGAAATAAAAGAAGCTATCACAAAGGATGATATAAGAAAACTTGTCAAAGAAGGTGCAATAAAGGTCTTGCAAAAACAAGGTGTTTCGAGGGCAAGAGCAAGAAAAAGATTAAAACAAAAAAGAAAAGGCAGAAGAAAGGGTCCTGGTAGCAGAAAAGGAAGTAGGGGTGCAAGATTATCAAGGAAAGAATTGTGGATGCAAAGAATCAGAGCCCAGAGAAAGTTCTTGAAGATGTTAAAAGATAAAGGCCATATTAGCCAAGAAGTTTATAGAACACTTAGACAAAAAGCCAAAGGAGGATTTTTCAGAAGTGTAAGACATATAAAGATATTTATTGAAGAGTTCAATCTTGCAAAGAAAAAATAAAATGGCAACAAAAAAATATACTGTGGCTTATAGAAGGAAAAGAGAATGTAAGACAGATTATAGAAAGAGGCTAAAGTTGCTTAGCTCTAAAAAGACAAGGCTTGTTGTAAGAAAAACCTTAAACAATATTATTGTACAGTTTGTAAATTCCAAGGGCCAGGATCATGTGGTTTGTGGGGTAACAGCAAGCAAGCTTAGAGATTTTGGTTGGAATTATGGCTTAGGCAACACACCTGCTGCTTATCTTACTGGTTTGCTTGCCGGAAAGATTGCCAAGAAAAAAAACATTAGTGAAGCTATTCTTGATATGGGATTGCAATCAAAAACAAGCGAGCGATTATTTGCTGCCTTGAAAGGCGTTCTCGATGCTGGTATTAATGTTCCTCATACTAAAGAAATATTGCCAGATGAGTCAAGAATCAAAGGAAAGCACATTGCTGAATATTACGAAAAAGTTAAAAAAGAAGGTATACCAATACAATTCTCAACTTACAAGCCAAGATTAGTTGAAAATTTCGAGGAAGTAAAAAATAAAATCCTAAAACAAGCTTGAAAATGCCAGAAATAATAAGGAAAAGAGCAAGGGAAAAAGACCCTGCTGAAGCGAAAGAAGAGCTTGAAGCAGCTAGTGAAATGCTCGAAGCCGAAGAAGAAGTAGCAAAAGAAGAGCTTGCAGAACTTAAGAAACCAGAAGTAGAGCTTGGACATAAAGAAGGGCTTGTCTCGACATGGAAGCCAAAAACCTCACTTGGCAAAAAGGTTCTTAATGGAGAAATAAAAAATATTGATCAAATTCTTGATTCTGGTGCTAAAATCCTTGAACCAGAAATTGTTGATATTCTGCTGCCAGGATTGCAGCATGAGTTACTTGCTATTGGTCAATCAAAAGGAAAGTTCGGTGGCGGAAAGAGAAGTATTTGGAAACAAACCCAAAAGAAAACAGCAGAGGGCAATAAACCAAAATTCCAAACAGCAATAGTTGTTGGTAATAAAGATGGTTATGTAGGAATTGGTTTTGGTAAATCAAAAGAAACTGTGCCTGCAAGAGAAAAAGCTCTTAAGAGGGCAAAGCAAAATATTATCAAAATAAAGAGGGGTTGCGGGTCTTGGGCTTGTGCATGTAAAGAGCCCCATAGTATTCCTTTTATTGTTGAAGGGAAATGTGGAAGTGTGAAAGTAAAATTGATGCCTGCTCCAAAAGGCGCTGGCTTGGTGGCAGAATCAGAAACAAGAAAGATATTAGAACTTGCAGGGATAAAGGATGTCTATTCAAAAGCTACAGGTCAAGCAAGCACAAAAATGAATCTTGTTAAAGCTGTTATTAATGCTTTAAAAAACCTTAACTCAGTAAAGGTTAGCGAAGAACATGCAAGAAAGCTTGGTATTGTAGAGGGTGCAAAATGACAAAGCTAGCAGTAATACAAATTAGGGGAGCAATCAATGTTAAGAAAAAAGTCAAAGATGCACTAAAGATGTTAAGGTTGAGAAAGAAGCATAACTGTGCTATTCACGATGCCACGCCATCTGTACTAGGAATGCTTGATGTTGTTAAGGATTATGTTACTTGGGGTGAAATTGATAAAGAAACACTAAAACTCTTGCTTGAGAAAAGAGGCAAACTCCCAAGAAGTCAGCCATTAACAGAACAATACATCAAAGAAAAATTAAATATGACTTTTGACGAACTTGCAGAAAAAATAATCTCTGGAGGAATGAAACTTAAAGATATTCCTGGCTTAAGACCTGTATTTAAGTTGAAACCACCTTTATATGGGTTTGAAAGCGGTGGGATAAAAAAACCATTTTCAATGGGTGGTGCTTTGGGTTATAGGAAAGATAAAATTAATGACTTGGTAAAAAGAATGGTTTAAAATGGCAAAACATAAAATTCACAAGAAACGCGGCACAAGGTCTTGTGGATATGGTAGGAAAAAACGCCACAGGGGAGCTGGCAGTAGGGGCGGTAGAGGTATGGCTGGTTCTGGAAAAAGAGCACACCACAAAAAACAGATGATTTTAAAGCGTTATGGCAAAGAATATTTTGGCAAAAGTGGCTTTAAATGTCCAACAAGTAAAGAAATTAAGTTTATTAATATTGATGAAATTATTCGTAATCTTGAAAGTTTTTCAAAGAAGGAAGACGATTTTTATGTTATAAATCTTAATGAATTTGGTATAGATAAACTTCTTGGAAGGGGAAATGTTAACGTAAGGCTTAAAGTTGTCTGCAAGGCTTGCTCTGAAAGTGCAAGAAAAAAAATAGAAGCAGCTGGTGGTGTTGTAAATGTTGGCTAAAGTTCTTTCTTGGTTGCCAGACATAAAAGCACCGCTTGAAAGAAGGCTTTCTTTTAAACAAAAATTAAAGTGGACGCTGATAATTCTTGTTTCTTTTTTTGTTCTTTCTGTTATACCCTTATTTGGTTTAAGCGTAAACGCACTACAAAGATTTGAGCAACTAAGCATAATACTTGGGGCTAGTTTTGGAAGTATAATGACGCTTGGCATAGGACCAATAGTTACAGCTTCTATAGTCTTACAATTGTTAAATGGCTCTGGCTTGTGGAAATTTGATCTTAGAAGTCCTGAAGGTAGGAAAAGGTTTGAAGGCGTTCAAAGATTGCTAACAATCTTTTTTATTATCTTTGAGAGTTGTGTTTATGTTTTTATGGGTGGACTTGCACCTGCTTCTACCTTGGCTCCAGGGCAATATTTTGTTATGCAACTTGTTTTGATTTTGCAGCTTATAGTTGGCGGATTTCTTGTTTTATACATGGATGAAATTGTTAACAAGTGGGGATTTGGGAGTGGTGTTTCTTTGTTTATAGCAGCAAATGTTTCAGCTGAGATTTTTATTAGAGCTTTTTCACCTTTAACAGAGGCAGGCACATGGGCTTTTGGGTCTGGACAATCGCCAACAGGACAAATTTGGGTGTTTTTGCTTTCTCTAAGCTCAGGAGAAAAAACAGCTGCTTTACTTGCATTAAGCACAATTATCAGCACGATTGCGGTTTACTTTCTTGCAACTTATTTTCAAGCTATTAAAGTTGAAATTCCGCTTAGCTTTGGAAGAATAAGGGGTTATGGAATAAGATGGCCTTTACATTTTTTATACACAAGTAATATTCCTGTTATTTTAATCGCTGCTTTGATGGCAAATGTCCAATTGCTTGGCAAGTTGCTTGAAAGTTGGGGTTATCCCTTGCTTGGAACATTTACTGGCAACATGCCTGCTACTGGTTTAGTTGCTTTATTACATTCTCCTAACATTCTTGTTGGAATTTTAACTGGTGCACTTTCTTGGAAAATAATAGGGCAAGCTTGTGTTTATCTATTTTTTATGGTAGCTGGGTCAACCTTGTTTTCTGTGTTTTGGATGCAAACTTCTGGCATGGATCCAAGATCGCAAGCAGAAACAATAATGGCTTCTGGTTTGCAAATTCCTGGATTTAGGAGAGATGTCAGGGTTTTGGAAGCATTGCTTAAGCGCTATATCTTGCCGCTGACAGTAATGGGCGGTATCGCGGTTGGAATTCTTGCTGGTGTTGCTGATGTTTCCGGAGCTTTAGCAAGAGGCACAGGAATCTTGCTTGCAGTTATGATCATCTATCGCTTTTATGAAGAAATTGCCCAACAACATATGATGGATATGTATCCTGCGTTAAGGAAAATAATAGCCAAACAATGACATTACTAACATCAATCGGAAAAATTTTCAATCCAATATTGGATCCTATTTTTGAATACTTGTTAAAATTGCCAGAGTTTTGGTGCATATTTATTATTACGTTTCTTGTTTCTTTGGTAAGTGTGCTAATTTACAAAAAACTAACAGATCAAAAATTGCTTAAAGAAATTAAAGAAGAGTTAAACAAACTTAAAAGAGAAATGAAATCAACCAAGGACACACAAAAAATTCTTGCCTTGCAGAAAAAATCTATGGAGTTAAGCGTTAAGCAAATGAAACAAACAATGAAACCAATGATTGCTACACTATTACCAATATTAATAATATTTGCTTGGCTCGCAACACATCTTGCATACTATCCTTTAATTCCTGGAGAGGAATTTAATGTAACTATTTACTTCAAAGATTCTGCGTCTGGGAATGTAGAAATTATGTTACCTGCAGCAATAGAACTTTTAGATAATAAAACTAAGCAAGTAAATAATTCTGTAACATGGAGGTTGCTTCCAAAACAAGAAGGAGAGTACACAGTTAACTTTTTATACAATAACGAAACCTATTCTGCAGAGGTGTTAATTACAAAGAAGCGCCTTTATAAAGAACCGATAAAGTTTTATAGGGATGATGTTAGAAAAATAGTAATCAGCAATAAGCCAGTTAGGGTCTTTGGCCTTAGCTGGTTTTGGATATACTTAATATTAGCGGTAATCTTAAACACGTTATTAAGAAAACTACTAAAGGTGTATTAAAATGCCAGAAGGTAGAAGAAAATCAAGGTCACTAAGAAGGGTTTACGTTAGAACACCTGGTGGAAAAACTGTTATCCATTATAGAAAAAGAAAGCCCTCTAAAGCAAAATGTGCTATTTGCAAAAAGCCATTACATGGAGTTCCAAGAGAAAGGCCTATAAAGCTAAGAAAACTTTCAAAAACCGAAAAAAGGCCTTCAAGACCCTATGGAGGGTATCTATGTGCTAAATGTTTGCGAGAAGTTATAAAAGAAAAAGCCCGAAGTTTGTAAAATGGCATTGCTCGATATAGGAAGGGTTTGCATAAAAACAGCAGGCAGGGAAGCTGGAAAGATTGCTGTAATTGTTGACAAAGTGGACAACAAATTTGTATTAGTAGATGGGCAAGTAAAAAGAAGGAAATGCAATATTATGCATCTTGAACCAACAAATAAATTTGTTAAGATTAAAAAAGCAGCATCTCACGAAGATGTTGTTAAAGTATTAGCAAGTATTGGTATAGAGGTTAAAGAGCAACAAAAACCTTGGAAAGCAAAGAAATCAGAAAAGAAAGGAACAAAATCAGAAGAAAAATCAAAGGCCAAGGAAAAAGCCGAGAAGAAAAAGACAACAAAGAAAAAGAAGAATGAAAAATAAAGAGCAAAAATTACAAGAAAAATATCTTGAATTGCAATTAATAGACCAACAAATAAAGCAACTACAGCAGCAACTTACATACATAGAAGAACAAGTTGTTGAACTTAGAAATATCTCTGAGGCTATAGAAGAGTTAAAGAACATCAAAGAAAACTCAAAAATTTTTTTTACATTAAGCCCAGGAATTTTAATAGAAGGTAAGATTACAAAAAAGGACGAATTTGTTGTTAATATTGGTGGTGGATGTGTTGTTAAGAAAACAGCTGTTGAAACAAAAGAACTCATAGACAACCAAGTCTTACAACTTGAAAATTTAATTGCAAAATTGCAGCAGGATATAGTTTTGATGTCTTCTAGGGGTAGGCAGCTTCAAGATGAAATAGCAGAACTCGCAAAGGAATAAAAATATAAATCTTCTATGTTTATTGCATCTATGAAGATCAATCCCGCTTTTTATTACAGCAATG
>CAZCBT010000039.1:0-6258 GCA_964497015.1 Candidatus Woesearchaeota archaeon
TAGCGTTTGCATAGTTTGCAATCTTTTTTGCGATGTGCTTTGCTCCAGAACAAGCGACAACCAGTCTATTCATTGTTATTTTTTAGAAAACTGTATATTTAAAGATTGCGTTTGAAAAAATTTAAAAATTTGGTTAGTAGCTTATTATGGTTTTGAAAAAATTAATAAAAACTTTAAAATGAAAAGTAAGGAATACGACATCATAATAGTAGGCGCTGGACCTGCTGGTTTAGCGCTAGCTGAAAAACTTGCTTCAGAAGATTTCAAGATTTTAGTGCTTGATAAGAAGAAAAATGCTAAAGATGTTCAGTATCACACCTCAGGAAGTTTTATAAATCCAAAAGAATGGAATCTCCCGAGAAGTATTTTAAATCCAATCTCAAAATGTTACATAATATCCAAAAATAAAGGGATTGT
Organism: Candidatus Woesearchaeota archaeon; assembly: GCA_964497015.1. Taxonomy (GTDB): domain Archaea; phylum Nanobdellota; class Nanobdellia; order SCGC-AAA011-G17; family JAFCDX01; genus CAZCBT01. The sequence goes on from CAZCBT010000039.1 coordinate 418, forward strand.
TAAAAAAGGAAAAGGTGTAATTATCAACAGACAAGGGTTATTAGAATTTCTAGAAAAGAGAGCAAAGAAAAATAAAAATCTGGAGTTGTGTTATGGAGTTGTTATAAAAGAAATCTGTGCTACAAAAAATAGAATTTTATGGATAAAATATCTAAAGGATAAAAAAGGTTTTAAAGTATCTGCAAAAATTTATGTAGATTGTTCTGGTTTTGGAGTTGTACTAGGAAGAAAGATCAATTTAAATCCAAGATATGTTCCTGCAATAGGTGTAGAGTATCTTGTGCCTCTTAAAAGAGAACCAGACGCAATCGATCTTATTTTGGGGAGTAATCTAAAAGGGGGTTATGGATGGATTTTTCCACTAAACAAAAATTTAGCAATCATCGGCTATGGTACACTTTTTAAAGATATGTTCCCAAAAGTCGAATCAGGCCTAAAGAAAATGTGGGAAATTAAAAGAGTAAAGGAAAGATGCGAATTTAAACCTCTGGAAAAGAGAATTGGGGTTCTCAGAACAGGTAACCCGCCAAAGAGGCTGGTCAAAAATAATATAATATTAATAGGAGACTCTGCACTGCAAGCAAATCCGTTGGTGGGAGAGGGTATAAGATTTGTTATGGATTCTGCTAGAATAGCCTCAAAGTGGATAAAAGTAACATTAAAAACCAAAAATTTGAAACACCTTAAAAATTATGAAAAAGAATGGAAAAAGAAGTATTACAAAAAATATAAAGTGGCATTTAAACTCCAACGCTTGATGAAAAAAATAACCAAAAGTGATAAGCTAATAGACCTCGTAGTAAGAGCCGCTGGCAAGGTTTCAGAAAAGTCTGGAATGAAAATTTTAAAAGGTGATGTAGATTATAGACTTGTTATTAAAATATGGATCAAACTGTTAAAGTATTTGTTTTGCAAAAGCTTTCTAAGGCAAATACAAAAATCATAGAATAACAAAATTTAAAAGTTTCAAATTTCTTTTAATTTTATGATTAACTTAAGAAACTTCTTGCTTAAAAACTACGATAAAAAAATAGTTATAAAACTTTCAGACATGGAAGGCTATTTTGCTGATAAAGATGCTTATCAGAGGATGCTTAAAAAAAATCCAACTGTGTATAAAGTTTACAGAAAAATTATTAATGGTATTGAGTTAAGTTTAACAATTCTGCATCCAGGAAAAGTTGGCAAACAGCATTTTATGACAAGAGGTCATTATCATTTAAAACCATATCTTGAATTAATGATGCTATTAAAGGGGAAAGGTATTTTTGTTGAAAAGAAAGGCAAAAAGATAATAAAAACAAATCTTGAAAAAAATAAAGTATATGTTCTGCTTCCCGATTATGCGCATAGAACTGTTAACACAGGCAACAAAGAAATGGAATTTATAACAGTACAAAAAGCTGGAGCTGGTCATAACTACAAGAAGTTTAAAAAAGAAGCCATGGAAAAAATAATTGTTTAAAATGTCTGTCATTGCTCTTGACATTGGTGGAACTAAAATAGCTGCTGCTATTGTTAAGAATAATAAAGTTGTTAAGAAAATAATTTTGCCAACAAAGAAAAACGTCAATGAATTTTTGCAAGAGATAAGATATGCTATAGAAATATTGATACCAAAAAATCTTGAAGGTATTGGTTTAGGAGTTCCAGGGCCTGTTGATGTTAAAAAAGGTATCTTAGTTAGCCCACCAAATCTTCCATTTAAAAATCTAAAATTGAAAGAGCATCTTAAGAAACATTACAAAACAAAAATTGTTGTTGAAAATGATGCAAATTGTGCTGCTTTTGGCGAAAGCATTTATTGGAAATGCAAGAATCTTGTTTGCTTAACATTAGGCACAGGCTTGGGAAGTGGTGTAGTTATTGATGGCAAATTGTACAGCGGAGAAGGTTATGCAGCTGAAATTGGACATATGGTTATAAATTTTAATGGCCCCAAGTGTCATTGTGGAAATTATGGTTGCTTGGAGGAATATGTTTCGACAAGGGCCTTATTAAGGATAGCTAAGAAACGCTATAGAAAGATAAGCATAAAAGAATTTATTAAAAGATATGACAAAGGAGAGAAAAAAGCAATTGCTTGCATAGAAGAGCTTGGCTATTATCTTGGTATAGGACTTGCAAATATTGTTAACATTTTCAATCCAGAAATTATTGTGCTCAGCGGAGGTATTTCTAAATTTGGCAAGCCACTAGTGAATGCTGCAATAAAGGAAATGAAAGCTAGGGCGTTTAAAGTTATGCAAAAAAACTTAAGGGTTGTTATTTCTAAACTTAGAGAAGATGCAGCATTAATAGGATTAGCAAACTTAATAAGGAAACAAAAATAATTTAAATTTTCAATGTCAGCAAAAATTTATGGATTATGAAAAGCTTGGTTTAAGAGTTGGCTTAGAATTACATAGGCAATTAGAAACACATAAGTTGTTCTGTGCATGTCCATCAGTGCTTCATGAAAGAGAAGCGGATTTTAAAATAAAGCGTTATCTAAGAGCAAGTAAAAGCGAGCTTCTTGAGAAAGATGTTGTAGCGGAATTTGAAGAAGCGAAAGGAAGATATGCTATTTATGAAGGTTACTATGACAATACATGCTTGGTAGAGCTTGATGAATTTCCACCTTACGAAATAAATAAAGAAGCACTTAATGTTGCTTTACAGGTTGCTATGTTGCTTAATATGAAAATTGTTGATGCTGTTCAAGTAATGAGAAAGCAAGTTCTTGATTATAGCAATACTTCTGGGTTTCAAAGAACAGCACTAATAGCAAGGAATGGCTATATAGTTATTAATAACAAAGAAATACCAATTCAAACTTTGTGTCTAGAAGAAGACGCTGCAAGGAAGATTTCAGAAACTAAAGAATATGTTGTTTATAGGCTTGATAGATTAGGTATTCCACTAATAGAAATTGCAACCGCCCCCCATATAACTTTGCCAGAAGAAGCAAAAGAAGTAGCTGCTTTTATTGGCATGGTTTTAAAATCAACAGGCAAAGTTAAATCCGGAATTGGTAGTATTAGACAAGATTTAAATGTTAGTATTGCAAAAGGTGCAAGAGTAGAAATCAAGGGCGTGCAAGATTTGAAAAGTATTCCAAAAGTTATAGAACTCGAAGTTAAAAGACAGCTTGAATTGGTTAAAAAAGGAAAAAAGGTAATACCAGAAGTAAGGAAAGCAAATCCTGATTGTACAACAAGTTTCCTTAGGCCTATGCCATCAGCAGCAAGAATGTATGTAGAAACAGATCATCCTATAATTCCTATAACTAAAGAAGTGCTTTCAAAAATCAAACTTCCAGAATTGTTAACAGAAAAAGCTATGAAGCTTGAAAAAGATTATGGAATAGCAAGCCATCTTGCAAAGGAAATCGTTGAAAAAAACATTAGCTTGCATGAATTTTTTGTTAAAGGCCTTGATTACGAGTTTATTGCTAAAGTTCTTGTAGAGATGCCAAAGGAATTAAAATCGAGATATAGCCTAGATGCAAGCAAGCTGCATGAGAGTCACTTTAAAGACGTGCTAAAAGCGATCGCAAAATACAACATTCCAAAAAAGGCAGCTTTGGAAATGCTTGCAGACATAATAAAGCATGGTAAGTTTGAGCTTAAAAAATATATGCCTGCTTCTCTTGATGAAGTTGAAAAATATGTAAAAGACGTTATTAGCAAGCATAGAGATTTAAGTTTTAATGCTTTAATGGGCATGGTAATGAAAAAATTCTATGGCAAAGTAGATGGCAAAAAGGTTGCTGAACTTATTAAAAAGCACTTCCAAAGTTAGAAAAATATTTAAAACCTTATGCAAAAGATAAATACCTATGTATAGATTAAGGCTTTTTGGTCATGTGTTACATCACTTCTTTAAGAACAGAGAACTTGATGAGCTTTATGTAAGTATAGCAATAAAGAGCTTCGCAGAATCTATGGCTACCATTTTCGTGCCAATATTTCTTTACCAACATGGATTTGGATTCAAAGACATTGCATTTTTTTATATCATAGCTTACACAATGCTTTTTCTTGTTATGCCTTTTGGAATGATAAGTTGCAAACGTTATGGAATTAAAAAGACTATCTTTTTTGGAATTTTATTTTTAATTATTTACTACACAATCCTTAATTCCGTTGCCAATGGTTTGCCTTATGGAATTCCTGCGTTGATTTTCGGTATTAGTGGAGGTCTCTATTGGGCAGGTTTTCATTTGGACTTTACAAGAAGTGTTGATCATAAAAAAGAAGCAAGAGAATTTTCTGTGTTAAGAATTATAGCGATGGTATTTTCTTCTATAGGCCCATTAGTTGGGTCTTTATTTATTAAAAACCTATCTTATAAAGTAACATTCATGATAGTATCATTTTTATTAATAATTTCTACATTGCCGTTATTTTTATCTTCAGATGCGAGAATTAGCTTAAGAAAAATCAACTGGAAGAGAATTGCCAAAGCAGACAGAAAGGAAAAGGCATTTTCATATTTCGGCATTGGATTTTTGGCTGCTGCATCGGTAATATTTTGGCCGTTGGTTATGTTTACTGTGCTTGAAGAAATTGTTTCTTTGGGAGCAATTTTAACAGGAATTTCTGTAATGATGATCGCTTGGTATTATATTGTTGGTGAAATTGCTGACAGATTTTTAAAGCCAACACTAATTACTGGTGTACTAACATATTCTCCAGTTTGGATCTCAAGAGTGCTGTTCTTAACACCCTTTGGAGTATTGATCAACCATGGAATAGCTCAGTTTTCTGGTGCCTTGGCAGATGTGCCTTTTGTTAAGATAATGTATGCGGAAGCAAGAAGGTCAAGAGATAAAGGCAACTACTTCTTGTTTAGAGAAATGTTTTTACAATTTGGAAAACTTGCAGGATTTTTGTTAGTAATTATTTTTAATACATATTTAGTTTTGTTTTTATTAAGTTTTGCAGCAAGCTATTTGTATTTAACATCTTTAAAAAATCTCAAATTAAAATTATGATTGTTCTTGGCTAAGTTTAGATTCTATTTCTACTACAAGATTTCTTGTCTTTTCAACAACATCTGGATTAACGGAGATGCTTGTTATTCCAAGCTTAACAAGGAATTCAACAATTTCTGGATAAACACTTGGTGCTTGGCCGCAGATAGAAACAGTCTTTCCTGCTTGCAAGAATGTTTTGACAATATTTTCTATGGCTTTTAGCACAGCAGGATTGCGTTCATCAAAATAGCCAAGTTTTCCAAGTAAAGCAGAATCTCTATCAACACCAAGAACAAGTTGTGTTAAGTCGTTGCTGCCAATAGAACAGCCATCTACAGACAAGCTTGCAAATCTTTGTGGAGTTAGAGCAACACTAGGAACCTCTGCCATAATCCAAACTTTAAATTTCTCGCTTCTCTCTAAGCCAACTTCTTTCATTATTTCAAGGCATTTAATAACTTCTTCTGGTGTTCTTACAAATGGTAGCATTACATACACGTTATCTAAGCCATCGTCCCTAACACGTTTAATTGCTCTGCATTCAAGCTTAAAGGCTTCTTTGAATTCCGGACTGATGTAACGTGAAACGCCTCGCCAGCCAATCATCGGATTTGCTTCATGAGGTTCAAATTCTCCACCACCTTTTAGGTCTCTGTATTCATTACTTTTGAAATCTGAAAATCTAACAATAACTGGTTTTGGATAAATAGCAGAAGCCACTTTTTTAATACCCTCTGCAATTTTATTAACATATTTTTCTTGCTCTCCTATTTTCAGCAAATAATTGGGATGCTCGCCGATTTCAGAAGCTATTAAAAATTCCAACCTCATTAAGCCTATTCCATCAAATGGTAAATTTTTATAGGCATCAATTTTTTCTG
>CAZCBT010000040.1:0-1430 GCA_964497015.1 Candidatus Woesearchaeota archaeon
AAGTATAGGATATTTGTCCAATTCCAGTTTCTTGCCATTTTCCACAATACTTTCAGTTAGGTATGCGCTTTCATAAATTGTCGTTCCATTTCTGTAGCATGCAGAAACAAAAAACGTTGTTTCTGTTTCTGTTAATCTGTTCTCCACAATATCTCTAACAATCTCATTAATTTCCATCTTGCTTAAATGATCACCATCAAGTTTTTTGCGGATAAAATCAACAGAAATTGGTTTTGGTTCTACTTCGATGTCGACAATTTCATTATTTTTAACTTTTAGAATATCGCTGACTTCTTCGAACAAGCCAATAAATCCTGGTTTAATTGTTCTTTTGTCTTTAGAAATATCGATAGCAACAACCTGCGAGATTCCTTGTTTTTTAACTCTTATTCTATCTAAAGCAGTTAAATCAAGTTTGTTTGCATCTTCATAATTAAGAAGGGCTATCAAAGGTCCTCCAGAGCTTATGTTGAATTTTTTAACTTTTAATTTCATTTTGCTTCTTGTTTAATTGTGTATTCTAATAGGGCAACAAAGATTGATAAAGTTAGTGGTCCTAAAATAATACCAATTGGGCCCATTAAAGCAATCCCACCAAACAAACCAAGTATTACAGTAACAGGATGGATCTTTGTAAATTTGCTTATTAATAAAGGTCTTACAAATGTTTCTATCCCAGAAACAAGCAATGAAAAGTAAATAGCAAGTAAAATACCAAGTAGATATTTTGCTTTAAACACTAGCCATAAAGCAGCCGGAATCCATACTATGCTTGCTCCTATTCCAGGGATAATAGCAAGCACAAAAATAACAAAACCCCAAAAAACAGGATTTGGAACACCAAAAATATAAAAGCCTGCTGTTGCAAACGCACCTTCTATTAACCCTGTAATGAAGTACCCATACAATATAGAATTTGTGACTTCTTTAAGGTGTAAGAAGATTTTTTCTTTTTTCTTTTTCTTTATCCATTTTTGAATTAGTTCTTTTAAGTTATTCCAATCTTTGAAAAGATAAAACATTATAAAGAACATTATAAAGAAATCGATAATAAATTTCGGGACTTTTAAAAGTAAAGAATATGCTGCTTTGTAAATAGTTTCTGTTGCTGAACTAAAAATTTCTGAAAGATATTCATAAGCAGTTTCTCCAATGTATGCTTTAATACCTTCTATAGACACCGTTCCACTTTTGTAAAGACCATAACTTTCTAAAACAAGGCCTCTAATCATAACAGTTAGCGGAATTACAATTACAAGGAGTATTATTGCTATTGTTATTAAAGAAGCTATTGTTTTGTTTTTGAGTTTTTTTTCTATGACTTTGTACAAAGGATGAAAAATATAAGCGAGGATAAAGCTGCTTGCTACAGCTACAAGAAAAGGTTTGATAATGAAATATGAAATAACTAGGATGATTAAAATTCCTGC
>CAZCBT010000040.1:1530-5946 GCA_964497015.1 Candidatus Woesearchaeota archaeon
AAATAATTTTTCAAGAATATCAATAGTGTAGAGGATTATTGCATATGCTTGATTTTCTGTTGGTAAAAAGGCTTGCTTTTTCTTATGAACAGACATTATTCTGATTTCATTAATAAGGTGTATTTGCTGCATAATTCCTGGTGGAAGTTCAATGTTGTGGTCGCGGAGTTTTGCAACTATCTTGCCTAAACCAATACCCGGAGATTTTTCAAGTAAGTCAATGCTAGTAATTTCATAGAGCTTTCTATGTAAAGCAGTTTCAAGTAATCTTGCACAAAGAATAACAGCACTTCTATAGCATTTTGCTTTAAAACATTTTTCAAGCTCATCAAGATCTGCATAAACTTCTGCTTTTATTTCTTCTGGAATGTTTTTTGGCTTTTTAATTAAAATGTCTTTTTTCCTTGGCAGAGAGATAGATGTGCTTGATAATTCTTTTTGTAACTCTTTAAGGTTATCTTTTAGTGCTGAAATATTGTTCTCAAGGTATGCGTTTTCTAATTCATTAATAAAAAATTTAATCTTTGAAAGTTTTTCTTTTGACAAGCCTTTGAGTTCTGCTTGCACAATAATATTCCTAATTGTTTCAAGATTTTTAGCAAGGGTTTCAAGATAGTAGGAAATTTTTCTTTCTTTAAATGAAAATAAACTCTTCTTAAAGTCTAGTTTTTTGTTGATAGGAATATTTTCTTTTTCAAGCTTTTCTATGCACTCGTAAATTCTTGCTATTAAGCTGGAAATTTGCATTTTGATTTTAACTTAAAAAGGTTTTATAAATTTTATATCTTTGCATAGTTATTTTGTAAATTATCTTTTTTATTTAATAAAACTTTAAATAGCACAGCTTCTTTGTTAGGGCGGAAAAACAAAATATCTAGTAGATCTTGCTTTAAAAAGCACAATATATTGTTGGTGTTCGAAATGAGGTGCATATATTGTGGTTCGCCGACAAAAGTAGTAGATAAAAGAAATGCAGCAGATCATGTAATAAGACGCAGAAGGGCTTGCATAAAATGCGGAAAACGCTTTACAACATATGAAAATGTTTCAATACCAGAAGCATATGTTATCAAAAAAGACGGCAGAAGAGAGCCTTTTAGCAAAGAAAAGATAACCAATGGCTTGATTAAGGCCTGTCAGAAAAGACCTATAAGCATGGAAACAATTAATGCAATCGCTAGTGAAATAGAATCAAAGATTGTTGCTGAACGCCGTGAAGTTAAAACACGTTACATAGGTGAGCTAATAATGAAGAAGTTGAAAAAACTCGACAAAGTTGCTTATATAAGGTTCGCTTCAGTTTATAAAGAATTTCAGGATTTGGATAGTTTTGAAAATGAAATTAAAAAGCTGAAAAAATGAAAGCCACAATTGTTTACGAAGGCAAAGCAACTAAAGAATTTGATGAAATGTTTAACTTTGCCAAGAAAAAGCTATCAAAGTTAGAATTTAAAAGAAAAAAATCTTCTACTGATGCGAGATTTGTTCTTTACTACAAAGATCTTGCTAAGGTTGTTTATCCTAACGAGAAAAATGAGCCGTTGCATAAAGCAATAGTCAGAGAGCTTGCAAATTATGGTTTTAAATATGGTAGCGTAGATATTTCTAAAGAAAAAAATTTCAGCGAAAATGCTTTAACTGTTCTGCAAGAAAGGTATTTGCTTAAAGATGAAACAAGAAAACCAATAGAAACACCAGAGCAATTGTTTAGGCGCGTAGCAAGAAATCTAGCCTTTGTTGATTTGCTCTATGGCAGAAGCATAGAACATTGCGAAGAACTTGCTGAGAAATTTTTTCAAATAATGTACAACAAATATTTCTTACCAAATACACCTACCTTAGCAAATGCTGGAAAGCCTAACAGCTTGCTTTCCGCTTGTTTTGTTTTACCTGTTGAAGATAGCATAGAAAGTATTTTCAATTCCGCAAGAGACGGCGCTTTAGTGCACAGACAAGGGGGGGGCACGGGGTATGCATTTTCCAAATTAAGACCAGAAGGGAGCATAGTTAAGAGTACTGGCGGAAGGGCTTCTGGACCTGTGAGTTTTATGTATGCTTTTAATGTTTATACAGATGTTGTTAAGCAAGGCGGCATCAGAAGAGGCGCAAACATGGGTGTTTTAAATGTGCACCATCCTGATATCATGAAATTTATTAATGCAAAAGTTGAGCCAGATGAAAAAGCAAAAAAAGTTTTAAAAAAGCTATGTCAACTTACTGGTCTTGATGAAGAACACCCTTTTATAGGAACAACAAAAAAGCTTCTTGTTGAGAATTACCAGCTTAATAATTTTAATATTTCTGTTGCTGTTACAGATCGCTTTATGGAAGCCTTAGCAAAAAATGAAGATTATGAACTAATAGATCCTCGCAAAAATGAAGTTGTGGGAAAGCTTAACGCTGCTGAGGTTTTTGAAGCAATATGCAAAAATACATGGCTAAGAGGCGATCCAGGAATTGTGTTTATTGACAGTGTTAACAAAGACAATCCAACACCAGCTATTGGCAAAATAGAATCAACAAATCCTTGTGGTGAACAACCTTTGCTACCTTATGAAAGCTGCAATCTTGGTAGCATAAACTTAAGCAAATTTGTAAAAGATAACGGCATTGATTGGCAAAAGCTTAGAGGAGTTGTAAGATTAGCAGTTCATTTTCTTGATAATGTAATTGATGCAAATTCTTATCCTATTAAGCAAATCGAGATCATGACAAAAGCAAACAGAAAAATAGGCCTTGGTGTTATGGGTTGGGCGGATATGCTTATTGATTTAGGAATTTCTTATGCAAGTAATGAAGCACTTGAACTTGCGGAAGAAGTTATGAGTTTTATCAAAAAAGAAGCGCTTGAAAAAAGCAAGGAGCTTGCAAAAGAAAAAGGTGTATTTCCAAATTGGGAAAAAAGTGTGTTTAAAGAAAAAAACATTAAGCTAAGAAATGCTACGCTTACAACAATAGCACCTACTGGTAGTATTAGCATGATTGCAGATTGTTCTGCTGGCGTAGAGCCTTTATTTTCTTTAGCATATATTAAAACAGTTCTTGGTGGGAAGCAGCTCCACTATGTAAATGAAAGGTTCATTAAGCTTGCAAAAGATCAGGGTTTTTATAGCAAGGAACTTGAGGATGAAATTCTTGAAAAAGGAAATCTTAGCAATGTTAACAATGTGCCTGATGATGTTAAAAAATTATTTGTAACTGCTTTAGAAATTCCTGCAGAATGGCATATTAAAATGCAGGCAGCCTTTCAAAAATACACAGACAATGCGGTAAGCAAAACAATTAACCTTCCAGAGGATGCTAGCGTTGAGGATATTAAAAATTGTTATAAGCTTGCTTATGAACTTGGATGTAAGGGCTTGACAATTTACAGAGACAAGTCCTTGTTTGAACAGGTTGTGAATTTTAAAGTTAAAGATAATGAAGTTTTCTTCAGAACTAAGCCCAAAGAAAGGCCTGCTGTTGTTTATGGCATGACAAGGCGCATAAAAGTTCCTTGTGGAAATTTGTTTATAACAATAAATCTTGATGAAAATAAAGAACCATTTGAAGTTTTTATTACTGCAGGAAAGGCAGGCGGCTGTTTATCAGCAAACACAGAAGCTATTGGAAGGTTGATATCCTATATTTTAAGAACAAATCCAGATTCTTGGACACATCTCGAGAATATTGTTGGCCAGCTTAGGGGTATTGGCTGTGGTAGGGAAGTTGGATTTGGAAAGAATAAAGTTCTTTCTTGCCCAGATGCGGTAGCGATAGAGCTTTACAAATTTCTTGTAGAAGCTAACAAAGTTAAAGACGAACTTCCAGAGAAATTTGATTCTGAAAATTTTGAGAGTCCTTTCAAAAAAGAAAATAATAACTTAATAGACATTAACATACAAATGGGTGCATGTCCAAATTGCGGAAGTCCGCTAATTTTCCAAGAAGGTTGTGCTAAATGTACAAGATGTAATTATACACAATGCGATTAAATTATACTTTCTAATAATTTTGGAAGTTCGGAAATGTCTTTAATTACATAGTCTGGTTTGGCATTAAGGATTTCTTTCTTCGGCAAATTTCCTGTTAACACAGCTATGCTTTTAACATTAGCCATTTTTGCTGCTTTAATATCGTTAACACTATCACCAACCAAGTAACTTGCTTCTGAATGGATTAAACTTTGTGCTCTGAAAATTTCATCTGGATTTGGTTTTGGTTTGGAAACTTCGTTCTTGCTGATTATAACATCAAAAATACTTGCATCAATCTTTGCACCTTTTAGCAATGCTAATATTTCTGGTTTTGTGCAATTAGAAATTAAAGCAAGTTTGAATTTCTTTTTTATTTTCTTAAGCACTTGATTAACATTTTTTACTATTGGCTTTGCCAGCTTATATGTTTCGTTTATTACGTAATAATTATGTGTCTTCG
>CAZCBT010000041.1:0-5875 GCA_964497015.1 Candidatus Woesearchaeota archaeon
AAATGGCCAATTTGTTAGAACAGAAATACAAAAATGTGCAGCTCCTGGAAAAAGTGGTGCAGATGTAGGATTTTTTGGAATTATCAGCTTAGTTCTTGCTGGATGTTTGTTGTTTTTTGCTTATTTAACAAAGAAATTCAAGAAAGCTTCTTAACCATGTAAATACCTTCTCTTTTATAACCAAGATTTCTATAATACTCACGAACACCAATTCCAGAGATAACAAGCAATTTTTTAATATCAAATTTTTCTCTTGCTAATTCTTCAGCTTTGTTAAGCAACTTTTTACCAAGTCCTTTGTGCTGGATTGTTTTTTCGTTGCTTGCTGTTAAAGAAGCAGCTTTTCCATAAACATGCAGCTCACGAATTCCTGCAGAATTGCTAGTTATTTCTTTCCTGAATGGCTTGTAAGGAATTCTTAGCCTGCAAAATCCAAGTAAGATATCATTTTTTGTATCTTCAGCAGTTATAAAAATCTCTGTTCCCTTGCTTGCTTCATACTCATAAGCAAGAAATTTAACATCTTGCCAAGAAATCTCTTTATCAAAAGGTTCTCTGCAGCGAATACAATTGCATTTTATGTTAAGCTCTTTCATTCTTTGATGAACAATCTGCCTTAGATTGCTTGCATCCACACCTGCTTCTATAAGCTGTGTAGCAATATCACGTTGTATTCTTAGAATTCTGCAATATTTTGGAATAGATTTTTTAATTTCTATTATTGCATCTATGGCTTGTTCTTTTGTAACAGGCAAGAACTTTTTATCTTTGTAAAGCTGGTAAAGCTTCGTGCCTTTAATAACCAAACAAGGATATATCTTTAAAGCATCTGGTCTAAATTCTGGATTTTCAAAAATTTCTTTAAACGCAACAATATCTTTGTTAAGCGTACTAAAAGGCAACCCAAGCATCATATGATAACCAACTTTTAAAAAGCAGTCCTTTGCAAGCTGTGTTGCTTTAATAGAATCTTTCACACTATGGCCTCTATTAATCTTTTTAAGAATTTCATCATAAATTGTTTGCACTCCTAGTTCTATTCTTGTTGTTCCTAAAGCAAGCATTTGGTTAATGTGTTTTTGCTTGCAATAATCAGGCCTTGTTTCTATGCAAAGGGCAACGCATCTTATTCTTGCTTTTTCATTTTTAAGTTGCTCTGCCTTAAGATTTATTCTGCCTTTTAACAAAGAAATTTTTTTAATAATCCTTTTTACTCTTGCTGCATCTTTGACGTAAGCAGGCAATTCAAAGAATTCTTTAAACTTTACAAAGTCAAATTTGTTGCCAACATAAAATATCTTTGAAAAATCATTAAGCGCCTTAAATGCATAACCAATAAATCTTTCTTGGTAGTCTTTTTTTCTTGCTGGGAATGTTCCACCCATTATTATGAATTCTACTTTTTCAAAATTCTGGTTAAGCAGAACATAATGTTCAAGCCTGTTAAAAACTTGTAGATAAGGATCGAATTTATTTCTTATTGCTCTTGAAGCAGCAGGTTCTTCGCCAGTATAGCTTTGTGGAACATTGCCAAAGACAGAATCAGGCCCACCAGGGCACATTATACAAGGGCCTATACCTTTTTTAACATGCGGGCATTTTGCTGGAGATGTCATAATTGCTATTGGTGCTACTCCTGAAATTGTTCTTACAGGCTTGGTTATAATGCTAGCAGGCTTTTCGCTTAGAAAACTAAGTATTTCAATGTTTGTAGGCATTCTTGTTAAGCCAAGTCTTTTGGCTATTTCTTTTTTTATTTTCTTCATGTATTTTTCAACTTCTTTTTTGGTTGGCATTTTAAAACAAAATCTTTAAAAATAGAGACGCTTTAAAAGTTTTATGCCTACTAAGAAAAAGAAAGTTCTTAGGAAAAAGCCAAAAACAAAGCTGCCAGAAAAAACTTATATTGCGAGAAGAATTTTTGCTTATCTTGTGGATTTGTTTTTAATACAACTTGTTGTTCAATGGCCTTTTAAATCAAAAATTAATGCTTTACTCCAAACAAAACAAGGAATCTTGCAAACATATTCAGCTTTGCTTTCTGGCGAGCTAGTAATAAGCAGTGAATTGCAACGTGTATTATTTATGGTGTCTGTAGTTTTTGTAATAGCATCTTTGCTTTATTTTACAATTCTTGAATGGAAGCTCAGACAAACAGTTGGAAAGGTTATCTTTGGAATTTATGTTGCAACTACAGAAAAGAAACTTAATCTTTGGCAAGCCTTTGTAAGGAATATAACAAAGAGCCTGGCTTTAACAAATCTTGGATTCTTGTTTTTAATTGACATTATATATATGGTTTTTGCTAAGAAAAGACTAACAGAAAAATGGAGCAAGACATACGTGGCATCACTAAGATAAAAATTTTTATTATTGTTTTATTGGTATTGTTTTTGATTAGTTATGCGATTAGTTATTTTATAAATTTTGGAAATAAAATCGCTGTTATAAAAATTGATGGAGTTATTGGTTATGATAGCTTCTCAAGAAAATTTGTTAATCCAGAAGTCATAAATGGATTTATCGAACAAGCTGAAAAGGATTCTAGCATTAAAGGAATCTTACTCTATATAAACAGCCCTGGAGGAACAGCAGCAGCTTCTTATGAAATCATGCAAAGGGTTAAATCTTGCAAGAAGCCTGTTGTTGCTTTTATTAATGAAATTGGTACTAGTGGAGCATATTGGATTGCAAGCTCGGCAAATAAAATTGTTGCTTTGCCGTTGGCAATTACTGGTAGCATAGGTGTGAGTGCAAGTTTTATAGAATTTTCCGGATTGATGGAAAAGTATGGTGTTAGCTATCATAGCATTAAAGCTGGTGAATACAAAGAAGCTGGTAGCCCATACAAGAAGCCGAGTGAAAAAGAAAAAGCATTGATGCAGTCGATTGTTGATCAGCTTTACGAAGAATTTGTTAAGAGTGTTGCTGAAAATAGAAATATGTCCCAAGAAAAAGTTAAAGAGCTTGCAAATGGTGCTATCTATCTTGGCACGAATGCAAAACAAATAGGACTTGTTGATTATGTTGGCAATAAAGAACTAGCTATTAACATTACAAAAGAACTTGCTGGTATTAAAAAAGCAGAACTTGTTTATTATGAAATTAAACCAAGTTTTGTTGAAAGAATACTTGGGAATTTAGCAAGCGATTTTGCTTTTAACTTTGCTTATGGATTAGCTTATTCTAGGTTTAAAATTAATACTTAACCAAAACCTTTAAAAAATAAATTTCTAAGTATTTATGGCAGAAGGCTAGGTCGGGAGGCTAGCCCTCTCCTGTAACCGCAAATGGGCTTTATGGCGGGACCGAAGTCCGAGGGGCGGTTTGGGTTTCAGAAACTAGTCCTGCTTGCCAACAATGAAGTCCTGTCCCACTTGACTAGTGCCCATGAGAACCGGGTCAGGCTGGGAACAGAGCAGCCCTAATCATGGGTTACTGGTGCTTGTGGGGTAGCAGGGCAGAGAAGGCTTGCAGGGTTGCTGGTTTCTGGGCCTAGATCCACCCTTGGACGTGCCTGCACACCTTCGCTTTTTCTCTTGACCATAAAATTTTTAAAATTCAATGTTACAAATTTAACATGAAAAAGAAACTTACAAGATCAAAAAAAGACAGGCTTCTTGCTGGTGTTTGTGCAGGGATTGCTAAATATCTTAACACAGATCCTGCTTTGATAAGGTTAATCTGGGTTTTGTTTACATTGCTAACAGGAATATTAACAGGAATAATAGCTTACATAATAGCGGCTATAATTATTCCTGAAGAAAAATAGGAAATTTTTTAAATTTCTTAGATTGTTTAA
Organism: Candidatus Woesearchaeota archaeon; assembly: GCA_964497015.1. GTDB lineage: Archaea > Nanobdellota > Nanobdellia > SCGC-AAA011-G17 > JAFCDX01 > CAZCBT01. The sequence goes on from CAZCBT010000041.1 coordinate 3,803, forward strand.
AACTATGCAAGAACATGAAAAATTAATTAAGAGCTTGCATCCTTTTGAGAGAAAAATACTTCCATTACTAAGAAAATTTTCAACAATAGAAGAACTTGAAGCACATTCTAAGCTTAAGCAAGTTGAAATTGTTAGAGCTTTGCAATGGCTTGAAAATAAAAATCTTGTTAAGATTGAAAAATTTCCTAAAGACATAGTTTTGCTTGACAAAAATGGAATTTTGTATTTAGAAAAAAGGCTTCCTGAAAGAAGATTGCTCGAAGCTGTTGCTAAAAAACAAATTTCTTTTGATCAAGCCAAAGAAATTCTTGATAAAGATGAGTTTACTATCGCTTTAGGATTGTTAAAAAACAAAGGTCTTATTAAAATTGAAAATGGAAAAATTTCTATAACAGAACAAGGTAAGCAATATCTTGATAAAGAATTTCTTGAGGAGATGTTGCTTAAAAAGCTAAGCCAAGAAGGAAGTTTATTTGTTGATAGCCTGCTTCCAGAGGAACGCTATGCTCTTGAACAATTAAGAAAAAGAAAACAAATAATAAAGGTTGAAAAATTTGTTGAAAGAAGAGCATACCTTAGCGATCTTGGCAAGAAAATTGCTAACCAAGACCTTAAGCTAGATTTAATAGAAAGTTTAACGCCAAGTATAATTAAAAGAGGTTTATGGAAAGAAAAGGAATTTAGGAGGTATGATATAAAGATTAATGTTCCAAAACGTTATGCTGCAAGAGAGCACATAATTCATGAAGTGATAAAATATATTAAAAAAATTTGGCTTGAACTTGGTTTCAAAGAAATGCAAGGAAGCTTAATACAACCAGCATTTTGGAATTTTGATGCCTTATTTGTTCCACAAGACCACCCTGCAAGAGATGCACAAGATACATTTTTTATTCCTGGAAAAGCAAGCTTGCCAAAAGAAATTATTAAGCATGTAGAACAAACTCATGAAAACGGCTGGACAACAAAAAGCAAAGGCTGGAAATATTTCTGGAATCTTGAAGAAGCAAGAAAACTTGTGTTAAGAACGCACACTACTGTGTTAAGTGCAAGAACATTGGCAAGTTTAACAAAAAAGGACTTGCCTGCTAAATTCTTTGCTGTTGGTAAAAACTTCCGAAATGAAACAGTTGATTGGTCTCACTTGTTTGAACTTATTCAAGTTGAAGGCATAGTTGTTGACGAAAATGTAAATCTTAGGCATTTGATTGGTTATTTAAAAGAATTTTTTAGAAAGATGGGCTATGAAAAAATCCGTGTAAGACCTGGTTACTTTCCATATACAGAACCAAGTTGCGAAGTTGATGTCTTTCATCCTGAAAAGAAACAATGGATGGAACTTGGCGGAGCTGGAATTTTCAGGCCAGAAGTTACTAAGCCTTTGCTCGGATTTGAATGCCCTGTGCTAGCATGGGGTTTGGGATTGGAAAGGACAATTATGGAATATTACGGCATTAAAGACATCAGAGATATTTACAAAAATAATCTTTCACAGCTTAATGAATTTAAATCATGGATAAAATACCCAAGTTAAAATGCCAACCATAACAATAAAAAGAAAGGAACTTGACAAGTTACTTGGCAAGAAATATCCAGCAAGTTTTTTAAAAGACAGAATTTCCATGCTTGGCACAGATCTTGAAAAACTTGACAATGAAGAAATTATTGTAGAGGTGTTTCCTAACAGACCAGATATGCTCTCCGCTCAAGGTTTGGCAAGAGCATTAAAAAGCTTTATTAATTTAGAAAAGGGTTTGAAAGAATACAAAGTAAAAGATTCAAAAGAGCATGTATATGTTGAGAGTTCTGTAAGAGATGTAAGGCCTTATACTGCTTGCGCTATTGTAAAAGGCATACATTTTGATGATGAGAAGATTCGTGAAATAATCCAAATCCAAGAAAAGTTGCATGTTACCTATGGTAGAAACAGGCGTAAGGTTGCTATTGGAATTTATCCTTATGAAAAGATCAAGCCACCAATTTATTTCAGGGCTTTGCCTCCAGAAAAAATAAAATTCAAGCCCCTTGAAGCTGACAGAGAAATGACTGCTTTGGAAATTCTACAATATCATC
>CAZCBT010000042.1:0-1959 GCA_964497015.1 Candidatus Woesearchaeota archaeon
TACATCATGCTACTATGATACTAAGAAATCTACAAGCAGAGAATGTTGTTCTGAAGAGAAAACTTCAACAAAGCTAGAACAAAGACTTCTTGATTTTTGTTTTTTTCAGTTTAAAATATAAAAATGCACCAATGCCCAAAACAAGAATAATAACGAATATTGCTATTATCGGGCCTTTCTTTGGTTTAGCTTCCTCTTCTTGCATGAGTTCCTCTTGTGGTATTAATGGTGTTTCGTTTGAAACAGCAGGAATTTCTTCGCCAATAACACAAATTGTTAAATTGTAATAATCTCTTGCGCCTTCATCACAACTTATTATTATTGTTCCGCTATAATTTCCTGGTTGAGCGTTAGTAGTATTAACAACAACTTCAAATCCATTAATGCTTCCAGGCTCCAGAATTTGAATTGGCGAGAAATTGATAAAAACCAAATTTTTCAGATTTTCACTAATTTCCACATTAACATTAGTTAAATTCTCGTTCCAAAAATTTTTGAATCTTAAATAAGCTGATAATGATTTATTTTGTTTTATTTCAAGAGAAGCAGATTTTTGAACTTCTATAAATTGTAAAGCATCTTTTGGAGTTGTTGGCTGAACTGCAGGCTTTTCTTCTGGTTTTTCTTGTGGTAGGGTAACATTTTCCTCTCTTTCTTTTGTTAAATTTAAAGCTAAATAAACCACTATCTCATATGTTTCATTGTCATAGCTAACATTAATAAAATTCAATCCTGGATTGGAAACCTTAACATAAACAAGTTCTCTTTGCCCAGTATCTAAGAAAAAAGAATTCTTGTCGATAAAGGCATTATTAGCATGAATGGTAACATTAGTTCCTTGACCATGATTTTTAATTTCAAGATAAATGTAATCCTTATCTTTTAGATAAGCAGCACCTGGATAAACGCTAATTATTGGTTTTGTAAGTTTTTTAAGTAAAAAATAATCTTTGTCTGTTTTGTAAACAATCCTTCCATTTTCTTCATAGCTGTAAGTTACTTGCAAGCTATAGTTAGCTTCTGGTAATGTTTTGATAAGATCAAAATAGCAATAATACAAAGTTTTGTTAATGGCTACCAAATTTAAAGCAACCGTTCTTTCAAATCCATATTCGTCAATAAGCTTTACAGAACTTTCATCAATAGGAAATGGTTTTGAAATATTTATTTTTGCGATTAAAGTTTCTTCGTAAGTGTAGAGATGCCTCTGTAAAGAAACAGCATTCACCAATGGCAGTATTACAATTATTAAAAATAAAAATTTCCATTTCATTTACCAAGTAATTTTCTTGCCTCTTCTAAAGATTTTTCAAGTTCTTCTTCTACTTTCTCTTTTTTTGGCTTTGCTGTTGGTTTTGCTTTTGGCAAAGCTGGAGGCAAAGAAGGTCTTGCAGGTGTTGTTGGTGGTTGTGCTTGCATAGCTTGCAATCTTGCTTTTTCTTTAGCAGCAACATATTCTTCAAAGCTTGGCTTCTTTGGTTTTTTCTTGAACATGCCTGAAAACAAGCTTCCTAAATCTTTAAGTTTTCCAATTTTTGCTAAATAGAAAATTCCTCCACCAGCACCTCCAAGCAAGATAAGCACTATTAATATCCAAATCCATCCTAAGCCAGCTCTTTGACATGCAGGATCATCGGCACAATCGTCATCATCGCAATCCACAAGTCCATCGCCATCATCGTCAATGCCATCGTCACAATAAGTCTCATATGAAATCTCTGGAGTTTCTGGAACACAAATACAATCTTCTGTATCGCAGTACTCGTCTGCTCCACAATCAACATCACTTGTACATTCCGCTTGATCTCCTCTTTCATCACAAGGAATAAGAACACATTCTCCATTTTCGCATCTATAAAATTCGCCATATGAAGTACAATCCGCGTCAATTGTACATTTTCCCCCACCAGGAGAACAAGCAGGTGTATCTTTACAATCATCATCCTCGCAATCAATCTT
>CAZCBT010000042.1:2059-5867 GCA_964497015.1 Candidatus Woesearchaeota archaeon
CACCAGGAGAACAAGCAGGTGTATCTTTACAATCATCATCCTCGCAATCAATCTTCCCATCATTGTCATCGTCAATATTGTTAGTGCAGTCTGTCTCTGTTGATGGAGCTTGGGCTAATGCAATAGTCGTGCTTGGAAGCTCTTGGTTAAAGGCAAGTATTGCTAAAGCTGTGTCAATAATTTTATGATTCCATGAATAGTCTTTCTTGTCTCTTCTAAGCTCAAGCCAGTGCGTAGCGTTTTGATATGCATCAGCAAATTCTCCTGATTGTGATAAAGCTAAAGCCGCTAGTGATGTTTTAACAACATCGTCTCCCCAGCTTCCTGAAGAACTTTGATGAGAAAGCAACCAATCTGCATATGCTTCGGCACTTGTGCCAAGGATTAAATAAAGTAAAGCTATATCTTCTGTTTTATCTGGAAGTTTTGCTTTCAAATAAGGTAAAGTCGGCACGTCTTCGTTTGCAAGTTTATACACTAAAGAGCTCCATAAAGTTGCATCATAATGACAAGATTTTCTGCCCTTCTTTTCAGGGAAGCACACATTGTTAAGCGTAAGCGTAGCTTGTCTGCCCTTTTCATCCCGTAACAAAAAGATTTCTTCGTAAACAGTTCCATGGACTCTGTAAATTAAAGTTATATGCATATTTTCATCACCAACATTAGAACAATCAACAAAGTAAGAGATTGTTTTTTTCTTTGTTGGATTTCCACATTTACTACTCAGCTGACTTGCTGTTTTACTACCAACAGAAACATCAAATTCGTTAGTTGATTTGTTGCCGCATTCTATTTTACAAGTTCCATTTTGTGATGTAATAAACTGTATTTCCCAATCTTGAGGGTTTACTTCTGTGGCAACAATTTCCGCACTACCCAACCAATTAAGGTGCTCACCAATGTCTTGGCCTGTTGTTAAAAAAGCCAGAGTTGCTAATGCTGTGTCATAAGTTTTGCATTTTCCAGCAGGCCAGCAAGCTTCTGTTAAAGAACGTTTTTCATTAAGCTTGTAAAGTACATCTTTAACCACACTTTCATATTCAGGCCTTGTTGCCAAAGCCAATGCAGCAAAAGAAAGCTCTACTGTGTTAAGTTGAGAAAGTTTTTCAACCGTTTGGTTAGCAAGCCATTCATAACTTTGTGCAATATCAAATTCTTCATCTTGGGCAAAACAAGAAATTGCAAGAATGCTAAAAATTGCTAACACTAAAAAAATCCTTTTCATTACAAATTAGCTAAAGAATAAATTATTTAAAAAGTTTTCTGTTAAAATTTTATTTTTTCCTGAAAAGAAAAATATTTAAAAAACATATGCGTAAAACCCTTATGAAAAATATAAAATCAAAATTAGTCAAATACCTTGCTATTGCGATTCTTTCAGCCAACCCTATACTTATAACCAACTGCAAGAAGGATTCCATAGAAGATTACGCAATCCCGGGGCTTGAATGTGAATTCTATAACGTATACAATTTTTCTGATGTACTATTCGACAAATCTAAAAAGCCTATTGCGGAGAGAGCAGAATGTCGTGATAACCAATATGATGATATTACACTAAGGTTAATAAAATATCAAAAAGAAAATCGTGCTAAAGAAGAATTCGAAGAGGAATATGAAAAGAGGAAAAAGTGGACACTAGGATGGGAATCACCACTATGGGCAGCATGTGACATCAAAACATGCTACCTTAGTGATCAATGTTTTTCACAAAGGAAAATAAGAAAAGACTACAGGTTCTATTTTATACACGATTTCATACGTTATAAAAATTTTATAATTCATGTCCAACTCATACATGAAGAAGGACATTCAAACTACACATATTTCAACCTAGAAAGAGAAAGAGCTTGGTCTTTAGCTAAGCAACAACTTGATATTATAACTAAAGATTGAAATGATATTAAAAAGCCTTAAATATCTTGCTTCTGGAAAAAGAAGTGTTGTTTTTCTTGCTTCTCTTGGCAGAAAAAAAGTTGTTCTCAAAGTTGAAAAACCAGGAATAGCAGCAAAACATCCACTGAAAAAAGAAGCCAGAATTTTGAAAACCGTTAACAAATACAAAATCGGACCAAAATTAATTAAAGAAGGGGGAAATTTTGTAATTGTTGAATATGTTAAGGGAATTCCAATCTTGGAATTTTTTAAAAAATCAAAAAAGAAGAAAATATTGGAAATAATAAAAGATATTCTTAAGCAATGTAGAATTCTTGATAAGCTGAAACTAAACAAGCTGGAAATGCACAGGCCTATAAAGCATATAATAATTAACAAAAAAGCTACAATGATAGACTTTGAAAGAACGTACAAAACTAAAAAACCAAAAAATGTTACACAGTTTTGCCAATTCCTTATGCAGCATAAAAGATTGTTAAAAGAAAAAGGAATTTCAATAGAAAAACAAAAACTAATTTCTTTGCTTAGAAAATATAAAGAAAAGCAAACAGACGCAAATTTCAAGATGATCGTTTCTTTGTTCTTGACTTCTTGATTGCGTAATTTACAGGGTTCTTTATTTGCTTGCAAAAACTATCTGGCTTGCATATGCCTATTGACTTGTAATACATTTCATTAATACAGTTTGGCGGCAGCAAAGCGCGTTGCTGTCTTTTATACCAGTTAATTTGTGTTCTAATGTAACCTTCTTTTAATGGCTCGTAATTCTTCTTATTCCATTCGTTAACTAACGCTTCTACACTAACAATATCCCAACCAATATTAAGCAAGAAATTTACTAACACGAACAATGCTCTTTTTCTTCCATCTTCCCTAATTCCAGAAAGTATTTTCTTAATACAAGGTGGAAAATTTTCTTCTGAAATGCGTTTCTTGACCTTCGGCAGATTCGCAAGTTGTGGTTTCTTGGACTCTTCTTTGGAGGCCCATTCATAAGCTTGCACAAGCAACAACTTTGTTTCGTCTTCAATTGGATTTTTAATGTCAAGAAAATTTAGTTTTGGCTTAACAATTTTTGGATTTGCATCTTCAATGTTGAAAGTTTTAACATTTTTGATTGGCAGACTAACAAGCCATGTTTTTTCGTTAAGAGAATATGGTGCCCTGAACATATGCCTGCTTGAGATTAAAACAGTATCTATATCAACAATCTTAAAAGGATCGAAATTTTCTAAACTTGCTCCAAGCTCTTTAAGCTGATCTTCTTTTTTAATTTTCAAAATCCTTTCAGTAAGATGGGGCTTAATCATCTCTCTAATATAGGAAGCAATTTTCCTGACTATTTCTGGAAATAGTAAAACAATATTTTGTCCTTTAAACCTGGCTGGAAAACATTCAAATGGCACACCTATATGAAATCCGCTTCCACCAGAAAATTTTATGCTTATGTTTTCAACATCATGAAATTTCAGGGCCTCCATAATAAGCTCTGCTGTAACTTTTGAAACCTCTAAATCTTTGCAATCTATATCAAGAATCAAATCCCAGCCTTTTCTTAAGCTATCAAGTTCCGCTTTTGTCATCCCTGTTCTGAGCTTCATAGGATCTTTCCAGCGCTCTACGCTTATATGCATGCTTGTCATACCTTGCTTAATAAAAGCAAGAACGTCGCCAACAAAATTAACAGAATCTGGTCTTTTGCCTCTTAAATCATTAATCCAAATCTGCACTTCTCTGTCTTTAGAAGCTTCGTACAATGCGTTAATTATTTTCTCATTGCTGTAATATAAAGCAGGATTGATCTTCATAGAAGCAATAAGCATAGAAGATTTATATTTTTATTCCTTTGCAAGTTCTGCTATTTCATCTTGAAGCTGCCTTCCTCTGGAAGACATCAAAACTATGTCTTGCT
>CAZCBT010000043.1:0-5861 GCA_964497015.1 Candidatus Woesearchaeota archaeon
TACAAAGAATATGGCATAGTCGAATTTACGCATATAAAATCAGTGTTTTTTAAATTAAAAAACCTTTCGTTGGAAAAATTTATAAATAAGCTTAAAACTACTTACACCATGAAGAGAAGTTCTAGACGCTGGAAAAAGAAAGGACAGATGCGCTGGAAATGGCAAAAAAAGCGCATCAAAAAAAAGAAAAGAAAACTTAAGGCTAGAAGGAAATAATTATTTACCAAACCTTCTTTCACGTTTGTTATATTCTTCCAAGCAAGCTATGAAATCTTCTTTGTTGAATTCTGGCCACATTTTATCAAGAAACATCCATTCGCTATACCAAGATTGCCATATCAAAAAGTTACTTGTTCTTTTCTCGCCGCCAGTTCTTATTATCAAATCTGGCTCGTCTTGCATGTAAAGATTGGCTGCTATTGTTTGTTCGTTAACAGCTTCTGGAGAAAGTTTCCCTTGATTGATAGAAAGAGCAATCTTTTTAACAGCATCTGTTATTTCTTCTCTGCCTCCGTAAGCTAAAGCAAAGTTGATGGTATAGTTTTTATTATCCTTGGTTTTTTCAACAATATATTTTATTTTTTGTTGGATATCTTCTGGAAGTAAATGTATTCTTCCAAGAACCCTTATTTTAATACCATATTTCATAATCCTTTCATCATCTTTAAGTTTATCAAAACCTTCTCTAAAAATTTTCATAAGGTAATCAAACTCTTCTTTGGGTCTGTTAAAATTTTGTAAAGACAAGCAGTATAGCGTAAGCTCTCTTATGTTAAATTCTTTGCACCATTCAAGCAATTCAGAAATTTTCTTGGCTCCATATTCATGACCTTTCCATGGCTCTTTCATTAGACGTTTAGCAAATCTTCTATTGCCATCAAGAATTATTGCTATGTGCTTTGGATATGGCATTTTGATTTTTTATTCAGCAATTTTTAATTTTTAAAGTTTACTAATAAATTTCTTTATTTTTGAATATGAAATGTGAAATAAAAAGGAAGCAAATAATTAAAGCCACAATCAACCAAGGAGCTAGCCAAAATAATTCGCTATGAAGTACTGGTGGGCTAATTAGCCATGATGGATAATACAGCTGTGTCCACATTGTTGAAGGATAAAGACCACACATCAATGAGAAAAGTTGTCCTTTCAAATCATTTGCTAAATCTTCTCCAAATACATGAAGCAGATTAACACCAGTTGAACATGTAAAGAAATCAGGCCCAATTATGGTGGATGTTCTTATGATAACCCTAAAGATTGTGGGTAGGAATAAAATAAGGAGCACACCAACTATTAAGATTATAGTAGTAACGATAACATTTTCGAATTTCGAAGAAAATACCATTCCTAGGCTTGTGATCAAAGAAGAAATAATTAATGTGTATAGCATAAGCGCCAACGATGCTTTGTACAGTGCAACTACAATTGTTGTGTCGAGATGCAAAAATAGCACCAAACCTGCGGGAAGTGCAGCAAGTAAAGCAAAATTGATAATCATTCCATATAACACTATACTTAAGAATTTCCCAATAATTATATGGGACCTTTTAACAGGTCTGGAAAGTACGAGTAAAAAAGTTCCTTTTGAGACTTCCTTGGAAATGCAACCTGCGGAGAGATATATTGTATATAACAAGAAGGGCAACCCACATATCCAAAGATAGCCCACTAAAAAATAGTTAGAAACCAATGTTGCTTTATAAGCAAGAAAATTAGAAGTTGGCCTAGGTTTTGTAAGGACTAAAAATGCCAAAGATGAGCCAAGCATTAAAAAATAATATATTAATGTCTTTTTCAGCTCGAGATTATCCAGCAAGTGCTTTCTCATTATTTTTGGTATCATTTTTCAAGTAACTCTAATGTTAAGTCCCATAAGGATTTCTTTTTTGTTATTGCTGAATAAACTTCTTCGCCAGATTCTACAATCAGTTTTATTATTTCTTTTCTTAGTTCTGAAACAGGGCCTGAAATTAGTAACTTGTTTTCTGAAATTCCAACATATAGTTGCGGGAATTTCTGCTTTACAATTTGTGCAACTCTTGCCAGATTGGAAACTTCCAATTCCAATTGTTCTGATGGTTGTCTGCTGCGTATTTCCTGAACTGTAGATTGCAAGAGCAACTTCCCTTTGTTTATCACAATAATCTCATCAACAACCTTTTCGAGTTCTTCTAAATGGTGGCTGCTTATAAAGAATGTTACACCATGATTCTTGGCAAGATTTTTAACGATTTCAAAAAACTGTGCCTGTCCTGGTGGGTCCATATTTGTAGTAGGTTCGTCAAGCACTAGAAGTTTTGGGTTATGAAGCAAGGCTTGAGCAAGCAAGATTTTTTGTTTCATTCCAGAGCTATATTTGCCTATTTTTTTATCAATAGCGCTTTCCAAATTAAATAGGCTTATTAACTGCATAGCTCTTTGCTTTGCAACAAAAGTGTCCATTCCGGAAAGTTCACCTAAATACACCAAAAAATCAATTGGGAGCATGTCCTCGTATAGAACTGGTTTTTCTGGCATATAACCAACAAATTTTTTAACTTCAATACCTTTAATATTTTTGTCAAATATTTTAATTGTTCCTCGGGTTGGTTTTATTAGCCCTAAAATCATTTTTATGGTTGTAGTTTTTCCTGCTCCATTCGGTCCTATAAAACCACAAATCCTACCTGCTTTGATCTTAAAGCTTAGTCCATCAACAGCTTTATAGATACCTGTTTTTGTTTTGAAATACTTTGCAAGATTTTCTGTTTCAAGAGCCACTATCTCTTTAGCCTCTTCCATTTTATCACACTCAAAACAATTACAATAATTATAATTATCGGAAATATTATCCACAACAAACTAAATTCTCTTATCACAGTTACATTAATAGCATCTGTATAATAAATTCCGTTGTCATATTCTATTACTTTTATTAAATTCTCACCAGGAAGAAGTTGCATTTGTGCAGAAGATGTAGCCATTGTATAGAATTCTCCCCTCATCCATAGTGATTCTTGTGAAACCTGTTTTACATAAACCAATTTTTCTTTTCCATCTGTAAATTTTAACTCAAAATCTCCGTAAAGAGTAGCTTGATCTGCTGGATTAGAAATCAAATCCTTATCTTGGACCTCTATTCCATTAACCTTTAATTTTCCATTTTCCATATAAGGGTAGCTTCCAACATAGTATGTTTTCCTGGAAGAAAGATCTGTAACCCTATAAAAATTTACTAGCGGTGGAAAACTATTCAAATAAGCACCACCAAATTTAGATTTTGAGACAAGAAAGTTACCCTTTACTTTGTCCTCTGGTGTAACTTCCAAATCAGCGTATTCCTTAATTTCGCTACAAGAAGTGCTGTAGCATTTGACTTTCGGTCCTTCTGCTGTACCTGAATGGATTATCTTTCTAATTCCACCCGTATCCACTATTACTGGCTCGCCAGCCAAAGCAGCACTTAGTATGTCTAGATTTCCATCATTATCGCAATCTGCAGCTATTAAATTTATTGTTTGAATATCGCAGTTTTTAAATTGTCCATTTACAACAAAACCCAATTTTCCATCTTTGATCACCGCAAACCCGTTGTTTAGTTGTTTAATTTTCTGAACATTTCCTTGGCTTGAAGAAATTTCTTGTCCTGTATTCTTGCTAAAAATATAAATCTTGTTTTTCGTGATCAAATACACATAATTTCCAAATATAAACCCCTCGTTTTCTATTTCCCAATAAGAAATTGTAAAATTCTTCTCCCAAATTGTATCAAGAGTATTGCCATCAATTACACCAAAATTTTCAAGAGTAATGTAAAATATATCTTCATGACCATTGCTGTTTATATCCTTAGCATTGTCCAGGAATATAGCAACTTCTAACTTGGAATTTTGCAAATCTTGAGATTCTTTGTTAATTAAATCATATTTTTTAACCCCATATCGTAACTTAGCTATAACATATCTCTTATCTAGAATTGTAAACTCTTGTATAGAATTTGCTGCTGTTATGTCGCCCTGTTGTAATGAAAAAAGCTGTTGTTGTTTACTAGTTTTTAAATTTTCCAGAGAACGAATTTCTGAAAATAAAGCACTTACTTGATTTTCTAAATCATTTATTTCATCTTGCAAGTCTTCTACTTCTTGCTGCAAGGTTTCGTTGTCTGGGTTTAGTGAAAGAAGATTATTCAGTTGCGATAATTTTGAATTTTTATCTGCAAGCTGATTTTCGATTTGCGAACGCGTGTTTTGTTTTGATTCGATTGTGGAGTTAAGTTGTTGAATTTCTTGGGTCAGATTTTGGATCATTGCTTGGGCTTCTTCTGGAGTAGGTATAAAGTTAACAAGTTTGTAGCTTCCTTTAAGAGGATAAATAATTGCTAGCGATCCAATATCATTGCCCTGAGATTGTGGTGGTGTAAGATAAGCAACAACTTCTTCTAAGCCATCATTATTTAAATCTGAAATTTTTTCTAACTTTGAAACGATGCTGGTTTTTACATGCTCATCGTCTATTTTTTCAAATTTATCTTTAAATTTAAAAGCAAAAGGATACTTTGCATCAATTATAAGTTCTGAATCACCTAGAAGAATATAATTTTTATTTACTTCCTTGGAAAGAGTTTCTACGGAATTGTTTTTGTGAAATACTATATAACGGTTATCTTCTGTTTTAAGATATAGATCCTCTCCTAAAATCTCAGAAATTGGTGGCATGTTTTCTTGAACTGGATATTTGTTAAGAGAGCTGTCTAGCTTTATCACTGTATTATTTTTATAGTAAAAAAGATTTTCGCCCCTTATAGCAAATTTAGGACTGCCAATGTCAAAATTTTCCGAGAATTTTGATGTGCCATAGATATCATATATGGTTAATTTATTCTGTTCTGTGTTGACTATGTAATCCCCAAAAAAGTTGCTTATCTTTAAAGGGAGTTGTGTAACTTTATGAAGATTTTGATCGTATATGGTTATTATTTGCCCCATTCTAGTGATCTCAGATATGGCAAGATAATTCTTTCCAAAAATCGGTGAGAATCTGGTTTTAATTTCCCCTTTTATTTTAAAATTATTATCAAGGGCATACACATGATTTTGGCACATAACTAATAAGTTGCCACCAACCACTTTCAGAGAAGATGCTAAACATGGAAGTTTAATTTTTTCTTCATATTCTCCATTTTGTTTTAACTTGTACAACGAAACTAAATTAGAAAATATTATTTCATTATTAAAATTTACAGCTCCTGTTGTAATCCCAATGAATTGGCTAGAATAGGTTTTTCCTATGATAGAAAAAGATTTTACAACATCGCCAGTTTTCCCGCTCAAAATAATGTTTCCTGGCTTGATAAATGAAACTTCGTAAACAAACAAATCTTTAAATCCATCATAGTTTACGTCATTTATTACTAAAAAGCCATTAATTGGATTTTCAGTTTGGTATTGCCAAGCAAGAGATCCATTTTTGTAAAGTGCAAATAATTGGTTTTGTGTGGAAAAATAAAGAAAATCAGGAGTTTCTTCTACATGAAGGATCTCACCTGTGCTAATATCGAAATATGATCCAACAATAGGAGATTGAGCCAAACAAATCGGAAGAAGAATAAGGGTCATAAAAATAGCAAATTTTCCTTTAATTAACATGATTTTAGAAACATTTTTAATTTTATAAATTTTTTGAAATAACATGTACTGCGATCTTACAGTTGCGGAAAAAAATAAAAAAGAAATCTCGCAATTAGCAAAATCTTTGGGTTTTAACAAAATTTACTTTATCAAGTCTTCCGATATTTTAGAAAGTGTAAAGGAAGCAAGGAAAAAGGAAGGGCTTGTTATTATCAAAGGTGGAAATGACACTATAAATAGAGCTGCTGTCTC
>CAZCBT010000044.1:0-5697 GCA_964497015.1 Candidatus Woesearchaeota archaeon
AGAGGGCAATCCTGAAGACAAGTTGTAGAGTCTTCTCCTTTACCAGGGTCGCAATGACCATTTCCACAATATGCGTTAGTACAATCATTACAAAAATCTAAATTTTCTCCTACCTCGCATAGTTATCACAACCACCCCCCACACATAGAGCACAGTCAGCTAGTGCAATCCCTACATTAATCAATACAATAGGAAAGAGTAATATGAAAATTGAGATGACTTTTATGTTTTTTAAACCCATTTCAGCCCTCTTTTTTAACAACTAAAAGAAAAGCAGTTTATAAAATTTACTCAAATCAGTCCCATGTTCCCCATGTAGGATTACAGCTTGGGTCATCAGTGCATAAATTACCATAATCCTCTCTATGTGCATCAACATACTGTATTAAGAATTCTCTTATTATGTCTCTAACCCTATCATAAGAGATATTATTAAATTCATTGTAACTACTTCCATCCGGTTCAAAGTACAAAACCTGGCTTGGATCGTTAGCTCCTACACCATCATTATCTAGATACCAAGGATCATTAGCAATGTGTAATTCACCATCCCCCGCTCCTGGATTGTTAACACCATTAGTGTATCTTAAAAGGAAATCTTCCAACTCTGCTTGGGTTCCTGGCCAGCTTGGGTTTGAGCATAGTACTAATTCAGCTGCAATTGGACTTACATAAGAAGGAATGTCCCCTTCTCCTTGTATCATTGCAACAGCTTCGTCATAATTTAAGAAAATACTCCCAATAGGCAGCCAAAAATCAACATAATACTCGGCCTTGCTTATAACATCAGCGCAAACAGAGTTTGAAAGTTCAGACTCATTGCCAACCTCATCATACACTTTCATTGCTACGCAGATTCTGCCTGGCGGGACATCGAAAGGAATGCTGTAAAATGCTCCTCCTCCTTTTGTTGCAAGAGAGTCTGACAAGAATGTTGCATTGTTCCAGTCATCTTCTGTTAATATAGGATTATCAAAGGCATACCTAAACAAGAAGCCTTCTGGATCACCGTCTAACCCATCATCTCCTGTTGAAGTGAACTCAAGGCTTACTCTTTCCGGTTTGTTTGCTGAAGGAATAATTACTAAATCGCTTACTGCAGCGGGAGGTGTTGTATCTATTGTTGGTCCTGGATTTCCTCCTCCGCTTCCGCCTGAGCTGCCTCCGCAACAGCTGAGCGTACTTGCTGCAAGCAATACGCTTACTCCCAAAGCGCCATATCTAACTGCTTTTGCAGCAAGGGGGTACCTCATTTTGAAAGATTCCCATCTCCCTGGCATTTTTCCTTCAAGCTCGGAATAAGGTACTGCATCAGCCATTGCAAACTCAACACCATAAAGATCATGCCCGCTAAAAGAACGAAATCTCTTTAGCAAAGGCCTCATAACACCAACAAGTCCTGACTTAGAATCCACAACAACAGGGCCTTGAGAAGCCATGCCAATCATATCAGGTCTTGGATTAAAAGAAGCATACTTGGCAATATCATCAATTGTTGGCTTTATAATAGATGATCTTTTAAACATAACTCCATCCTCCAAGGAATATAATCCCAAACCATGCATTATTATCCATCCACCATTTATAAATCTTTCACATTAGGCAAAACTTTTTAATTTAAAACACTAGAAAAATAAAATGCTTTCCAATCTTATTAAGCCAGGAATTAATATTGTATTTGGTCCACCTGCTTCTGGAAAATCCACTCTTGCAATGTGCATAGCTTCTGAAATGCTCAATCAAAATAAAAAAGTAATCTACATCGACACAGAACTAAAATTTTCCAGCGAGAGATTCATGCAAATCCATGCAACAAGAAAAAATCTGGAGAACTTTTTTCTCATTAAAGCACCTAATTTCAAAGAGCAACAACTGAAAATAAAAATGCTGACTAATGTAAAAAATCTTAATCTTGTTGTTATAGACACAATAAACCCACATTACAGAAAACTCATCAAGAGGAAGAGAGAACTTGCAAATAAGATGCTTGCTTCTCAATTAAGATACCTAAAAGAATTGCAATGCCATGCACTTGTTTTGGCTCAAGTATATTATAACTTACAAGAAGGCTTAACAAAAATGGTTGGCGAAAAATTGCTTGTAAAATATGCAAGCAATATTATAAGATTAAAAACAAATCCAAAACAAATTCTAACACCTGCTGGAAGATTTTTATTCAGGATCAACAAACAAGGACTCGAGCTCAAAAATCAGGAATAGATTATCTGCAGGCATAAAGAAGCTTTCGATATTGAAAGTTTTATGATTCTCACCAATTATGTAAGCCCTTACATTTTTAAAATTGGATCTTAGGATGTTTGCTAAGCGCTTATCCTCTTCTGAGTCGCCAACTAAAACAAGTTCTTTGTAGTTATTTCTTTTATAAAGTTCTGAAATTTTTCTTGATTTTTTAACAACAAAATCTTCATTTGTGTTACCTTTAACACCATAAGCTTCGTTAACAACATCGTTCAACTTTGTAATTTTTAAAAATTCTTCTAATACTTCTTGTTTTGAATTAGAAACCACTACAACATCACCAAAATTTTTAAGCTCTGCAAGGAGAAATTTTGCATACTCTTTTGGTTTAACACAAGAATACGCAAATTCCAAACCAACTGCTTCTGCAATTCTAACAAGCTTGCTAATCAAAAATTCATTGTTTCTTGCATTTGGAAATGCATGCCTAAAATAATAATCAAAATAATGTCCTCTGTTACTTTCAAGAAAATCCTTACCAAGTTTGAACTCAAGCCCAACTTGTGATGATGCGTATTTTAGAGTTTCATAAAAAGCATCAACATGGCCATCTTCAAGTGTGCCATGAAAGTCGAAAACATAAAGCTTCATTTTTTGATTTTCCTTGTATATTTACACTTAGGGTAATTCTCACAACCAATAAAAGTCCCATATGCGCTTTTCCTGATAACGAGTTTTCCTCCACATTTTGGACATTTTTCATCTATGCTAACATCAACACTTTTTAAAGGACAGTCTGGGTTTATGCAAACCACCCTTGCTTTTTTATTTATGATTTTAACCATTGGAAAAGAACATGCCTTACAGAGCTTTTTTTCAGCAACTATTTTTCCCTTTGGCAAATTGATAGCAACCTTACAATCTGGATAGTTGCTACAAGCCACAAAATTTCCAAACTTGCCCTTTTTGAGCATCAAAGTTCCTTGCTTGCAAACAGGGCATGGTCCAATAGTGGATGCCTCTATTCTTGCTTTGGCTACAGCCTTAGAAAGCTCTTTACCAATTTCTATTTCTTTGGCTTTAAAGTTTTCAAGTATTTTCTTAAGCAGCAACTTTGCTTCCTCTATTACTTTTTCCTTGTTAAGCTTTTTATTTTGTATTTTCTCAAGATTCTCTTCAAATTTTCTTGTAAGTTTCTCGTCAATAATCAAAGGACAATATTTACCAAGTGTTTCAACAATTTCTTTGCCAAGGGATGTTAGCTGAATAGACTTGCCTTTGATGTAATTCCTTTCAAAAAGCGTAGCAATAATTTCTGATCTTGTAGCCTTTGTGCCGAGGTTTCTTTTTTCAAGTTCCTTAACTAGTGATGCTTCGGTATATCTTGCCGGGGGTTGTGTTTGTTTTTCTTCAATAATTATTTTTACTTTTAATTGCTGTCCTTCTTTGAGTTCTGGCAATTCTTGTTCTTTTGTTTTAACATACTTGCCATAAATCTCATACCAACCTTTCTCCTTGAACTTATAAGCGCTTGTTGTAAATGTTTCGCTGCCAACTTTTATGCTTATAGACATTGTTTGCCTTACAGCAGGATCACCAAAACAAGCAAGAAATCTCCTTGCTATTAATTCATAAATTTGCATTTCTCTCTTACTTAATTCCTTAGGAATCTCTCCTGTTATGTAGATAGCTGGATGTGCTGGATCTGTTTTCTTTCCTTGGGTGGGAGTTAATTTGTTTTTACCTAGCAAAATTTTAGCTTCTTTTGGAAATAATGTAGAAAGCTTTTCAATTATTTTTTTGTAGTTCATTTTTGGCAATTTTTGTGAAGAAGTTCTTGGATAGGAAATATAACCATTTAAATACAAGTTCTGGGCTATGTCTGATGTTATTTTTGGTGAAATCCCAAATACCTTATAGGCTTCTACTTGCAATGTTGTCAGATCAAAAGGCGCTGGTGGAAGTTGTTTGGAATCCTTAACAAGAATTTTATCAACAACCGCAGGCTTGTTTTTCAAATCAGAAACTATCTTGTCTACTATAGCTTTATCAAAAACCTTCCCTCTTTTGTTAATAGCTTTTATCTCTTTGCCTGCTATTTTAACAACAGCATAAATCTCCCAATAATCCTTTGGCTTAAAATTTTCAATCTCTTTTTCTTTTTTGTAAACGAGGCTCAACGCTGGCCCTTGAACCCTACCTGTGCTAAGAATCTTAAAGATTCCAGTAGCATTTTTAACAGCAAGCGTCAACGCTCTGCTTACATTTATACCCCAAAGCCAATCCAGAACATGCCTCGTTTCTCCAGATTCGATAATTGGCATTTCCAGTTCTGGAATTATATTCTCATAAGAATTAAGAAGTTCCTCTTTTGTTAAAGCAGAAAATTTCATTCTTTTTGCTATTTGTTTTTTAACAATAAATCTAAGCACATTATATCCAATTAAACTTCCTTCTATATCATAATCTGTAGATATAATAACCTCTTGGCAATCTTTAGCAAGTTTTTGTAGTGCTGAAATGTAACGTTTTGTGTAGTATGCATCTTTTGAAACTTCGTAAGCAGGTTTCCATTCATAAGAAAAAACAGGATAGCTCCATGCTTTCTTATCTTTTTCTGCAATATTAAAAAGGTGTCCAACAGCTGCAGCAACAATCAGTTTTTCACCATTCCTTGTGATTTCATAATAAGGCACGCCAAAAACTAATTTCTTAATTGGTTTTCCATCTGCAAGAGACTCGGCTATTCTTTTTGCAGCGTTAGGCTTCTCGCAAACAACAAGTTTTGTCATAATCTGAAAATTTTATATAACTTATTTTTAAACCTTTGCATAGAATCAAATTTCTATAAGCTTACCTTTCCTGCCAACATTGATAACTTTTGTTTTTCCCACCATTTCTTCAAGTCCTTCTGCTTCATGCACATGAGAACAAAGAACAATATCTGGAGAAAAGTTTTCTATTGCTTTTCTTACACCTTCACTTCCAGAAAAAATTGTTGTAAACTTTTCCATCAACGTGCCAGCAGGATGCACGTGCGTAACCATGATCTTTTTTCTTGCTTTTCTAACCTTGTAGAAGCCTTGCTTAAGTGTTTCAAAAATCTCTTCTTCCGGCAAAACCGTTAAGCCTATATTCGCACCACCACACCCAAAAAATCCAATATCGTAGCGCAAATAATATTTTCCGTGCAAGTTTAAAACATTATAAAGCTCAGCCAAAAAATCTGCTGTTGCAAGCGATTCGTGATTTCCAGGAACAAATATGACCCTCAGATTTCTTTTAAGAAATGGCCCGATTATATTTTTGGTTGAATTTTCAGCCATTGTCAAATCCCCGCAAAGAACTACCAAATCTGCATTGTATTGGCTAGCCTTCTCTGCAAGTTCTTCAGCAAGCTTGCTATTCCCATGTATATCGCCAGCTGCAAAAATTTTCATTTTAAAAGCAATTATATCTTTCTTTCCTGTTTTAGCTTTTTAAATATTTCGGCATGTT
>CAZCBT010000045.1:0-5674 GCA_964497015.1 Candidatus Woesearchaeota archaeon
GCTACTACAACAACTTGCTTGCCAATTAGCTCATCTTCTTTGTAGTGTTCTCTTAGCGAAGCTACTAGTTGTCTATCTGGTTCTTCACCCATGTCTACAAGTAAAATATAAAGCTTTTCCGCATCAGGGTGTATTTTTACAGCTTTTATTGTTCCTATCCTTAAGTCAAGCTTCTTGAAATCTTCATATTCTACAAGGTCTGCCATTTTATCAACCTCCAATTTCTTTAATTTTCTTGAACAAGAGAACAGGTTCTTTTACGCCAGAACTTTTAGCATTACCAAATTTGAAATCAAATGTGTCTCTTAACTTATAACCAAGTTGATCAAGGATTTTTTCGGCAGCTTCTGGAATGAATGCATACAAAAGTTGTGCTATCATGCGTAAGGCTTCTGCTAGGTTGTAGAGAACTTTTTTAAGTTCTTCATAGTTATTATTTTTTGCAAGCTCCCAAGGTGCTTTATCGTTGATGTATTTGTTGCATGCATCAATAAATTCAAAAATCTTAGCTAATGCAACATGTAACTCGAGATTTTCTACATGCTTAACAACTTCTTCTGGTTTAATTAAGCTAAATAATTCATTATCTTTTTCAGTAGGAACAACTTGGCTGTCAAAATATTTTTTATACATTGTTGAAACTCTATGTAGTAAATTTCCTAAGCTATCAGCAAGTTCGGCGTTGGTTCTTTTAACAAGCTCTTCTTCAGAAAAATCTCCATCTTGACCAAATGGGATTGTTCTTAAAAAGAAGTACCTTACTTTGTCTACACCATATTTCTCAGCAAGTTTAAAAGGGTCTATAGTTATGCCTTTACTTTTGCTCATTTTTTCACCTTTTAATGTTATAAAACCGTGCACAACAATCCTTTTTGGCAATTCTATTCCTGCTGATAATAATAGTGCTGGCCAGATTACGGCATGGTGCCATACAATATCTATGCCAATGTTATGCATATCTGCTGGCCAAAATTCTTTATAGCTTTCATTTGGAAAACCAATGCCAGTTAAATAATTTGTTAGGGCATCAACCCAAACATAAAAAACATGTTTTGGATCTGTTGGCAGTTTAATACCCCATGTGAATGTTGATCTGCTAATGCAAAGATCTTGCAAACCTTGTTTTAGTCTGTTAACTATTTCATTCTTTTTTGATTCTGGAAAAATAAAGTCTGGATTTTTGTTAATGTGGTCAAGCAAAGCATTTTGGTATTTGCTGAGTTTGAAAAAATATGCTTCCTCTTCTGCATATTCCAAATCAATTTTGTGGAAGGGACATTTTTTATCTGGAGCTTCTCTTTCTGTATAATAGGTTTCGCATTCCACACAATAGTAACCAGAATACTTTCCTTTGTAAATGTCCCCGTTTTTGTAGATTTTATCAAATAAAGCATATACTGCTTTTGTATGAGCTTCTTCTGTAGTGCGGATAAATCTTGTATAAGAAATGTTAAGCTTCTTGCAAAGTTCTTTAAATTTCAGGTGCATTTCGTCAACAAATTCTTTGGGTGTTTTGCCTTGTTGTTCTGCTTTTTTTTGGATTTTCAAGCCATGTTCATCTGTGCCTGTTAAGAAGAACACTTTCTTGCCAAGAAGCTTGTGCCATCTAGCAAAGAAATCTGCAATTATTTTTTCATAAGCATGCCCGAGATGTGGATTTCCAGATGGGTAGTCAATTGCTGTTGTTACATAGAAGCTTTCCATACTCAAAAGCTAACAGAAGAATTTTATAAAAGTTTTGATGCGGCTCCCGGGATTCGAACCCGGACCACAGGCTTGGGGGGCCTGCATCCTACCATTAGACGAGAGCCGCTTATTTTACGCTTAACCATACAGGCGATTTTTCAAGATTAAAATGTTTTGGTGCATCTCCGAGAAATTTTATTTTTCTTTTTCCATATTTTTGTTGAGCATATTGTAAGTAATGCAAGTCTTTTGGATTGAAGCCAAGGATCATTGCACATGCTATGTCGGCAGCGATAATATCTTTTGAGGCTAATAAAAAATTTGTTTTAATTATGCTATTAGAACTTTCTGAAATAGCTGTTGAATAGCTGCCGTCTATTATTGTTAAGTCTATCTTTTTAATACTTAACAAATCCGCTAGTCTCCTTTCGAACTTATCCTTGGCTTCCCTTTTTGGTAAAATATTGTTATCCCATTCTATATGCAAATTAGATTTTGTTCCATGTAAAGGATCGCCTAAGGGTTTTAGAGTTCCCATTAAGTTTTTTATCCCGGCAGTCATTCCAGCAAGATGATGGCACTTTGCTACCGGAAAATTAATTATGCTTTTTGCTTCCAAAAAAGTTTTTGCTATTTCAATCTTTTCCAACTCAAGAGGTTTTTTAATTTTTACAAGTTTATAACTGTCTTTATTTAAATCAACAAATTTAATGTTATATTTGTTAAGTATATCGTAGCTTGCTTTAATAAATTCTTGTTTAGTGTCAAGCAAAGCAGAACCTTCTGCTATTGTAATATCTTTAAAACCAACATCTTTGAGAAAGCTAACTAATGCTTCAAGCATGTAAGCATTTGTGCTAACACTCTTTCCAGGAGGCCTGCCATAGACAAGATTTGGTTTAATAAGTAATGGTTCTTCAAGATCGGGTTTTAGTGTTGTAAAGATTTCTGCAATATCTTGTTTAAAATTAGTTAGATTTTTGTAGAAAACTTTTGCTTCTACTATGTTTTGCATACCTTATTAAGGCAGCTTCCAATCTTATAAATTTCACGGTTTTTCTGTTAAGTTTTAAAAGGTCAATCTTAAGCTTTCTTGCTGTTTCTTTAACAATTTTTAATGGCCTTGGATTCGCTTTTTTCCAAAAAGGTCTTAGCTCTCTAAGAAAGATATTTGCTGTTATGGGACCAATACCTTTAAATTGCATTAATTTTTGCTCAAGGTCTTTGGGGTTAAAAGCTTTTTTATGCAAATTTTCTAAGCTATTATATTTTGCCTTTAGCTCCTTGCAAATTTCTAGCAATCTTGAAGCTGTGCTAAAGTCATATCTTACATAACCACCTTCATCAAGAATTTCTACAAGTTTATTCCAGCCAGCTTTTAGAATTTTTTCTGGTGTATCTAAGCAATACTTATTAATAATTAAATTTGCAGTTTTTCTTGCTATTTGTTGAGATATTCTTTTACCATAAAGGATGCTAGCAATAAACCACTTAAAAATTTCCTTCTCCTTTTTGGATGCAAGATTAATTCCAAGCTCTTCTGAATAAAGTTTTCCGTATTTTTTGATAAGCTCTTTAGAAAGCATTTGAAAGTCTTTTCAGGGCTGCAAGCTTTTCAAATCTATTTAGGTTAGCTTGCTTAACAGCATCTTTTAATATTTCAATAGTCTTGTCCATTCTTTTTTTATTTACGGGATATGGTGTTCCGTCTTTGCCTCCATGGGCAAATGCATATTTTGTTGGATCTTTCCAATCAAGTTTTGTTCCGTAGATAATGCTGGCGGTCAAAGCTAAAGCCCTTATTGTTTCTGGACCAACACCTTTGATGAGAATCATTTCCTCATAGCTTCTTGGCTGGAATTCATAGACCATATTAAGATTTTTTACTATGTATTTCTTATTAATAAAATGGTTTCTTGGCATTGTGAGTGTTGTAAAATTTGTTAAGGTTTTTTGTTCTTGGAAAAGTGCTCGGGTATTTTTTTCTTTTGCAAGATCTAGTGAAGCTTTTCTTGTTTCCTTGCAAATCTTTGATGTTAAGTTAAGGGTTTTAAATTTTTTATCACAGCAGATAGCAGCATGTGGTTCGTTTACAAAACTTTTAATGTTGCTTAACCAATGATAACGTCTTGCATAACTTATTTGTTCATTCATTCCTTGCTGCACAATGCACCAACTGCCAGCATTGGTAAAAAAGATTGTGTGGTGGTAAAGCGAAAAACCATCTTGGACTAGAGCGTTATCAACTTTTGCTGCAAGTTTACTTGCTTTCTTAAGTTTTTCAACTTTGTTGTCAGGCAATTCAGGCCTCTCAAGTTCTTCAAGTGTTTTTAAAGAAGTCTTTCCTTTGCCACCAGCAGCATAAACATCGAGTTCTTGTTCTGCTAGAGCTTCTTTTAAGGCAGCACAAACAGTTGTTGTTAACCCAGAAGAATGCCAATCAAATCCTAACAAGCATCCTAGAGCCTGAAACCAGAAAGGGTCTGCAAGCCTATTCAGGAATTCATTTTTTCCATATTCTTTTATTATAATAGCAGAAATTACCTTGCCTAGATTTTTCATTCTACTAAACAACCATGCTGGTGATTTGCCATAGTGTAGCGGTAGATTTGCTATTCCTGTTCTCATAAATTAGAAAAAGTTAAAAGCGCTTTTAAATTTAACTAAAGCCAACCTTTTTCGTTCTTAAATGCTCAAGCTTTTTACTTTCTATATAATCACGAATTTCTTCAAATACAAAAAGCATTTTTTCTTTAACATCTTGTTGATTAACAATGCCTATTTCCAAATCTTCAGGCGGCTTTTTATTGGCAACAAAATATTTTTTCTTTTCATAGATAGCATAGGCTTCTCTTAAGAACATTTCAAGAAATTCTTTAAGCATAAGTTCTGGATCTTTGTCAAGTTTTACGTCAAGTTCACAAATAAACTCTGCATTATCAATTTCAAAAGTTACTTTAAATACAACAATTCCTTTTTCAACGTATCCTTCTTTTTCCAAATCTGTTATATCAAGGCGTTCTATTTCTTTTACTTTGGCTTCGATAAGCATTTTATTTGCTGCTGGTTTGTTATATAAAAATCTTTCTAAATTATTTCTTTCTTTACAAGGTTCTTTAGGCCTAGTTTTTTGGCATAGCTAAGTACTTCTTGAATTTCTTTTTTGTTAAGCCTTCTTGTTAGTTCTGGTATCTTTGTGGATTCGAATGCTGGATAATATTGGTTTAATATGTTGATTCTTACATTCCTGCCTAAGTTACTAGCTATCCATTTAAGTATTGGTTTAGCATCGCAGTTGATGTGCTCTGGCAATACAAGAATTCTGATTAGTAGATCTGCTTTTTTGTCTTTTTTCGCTTCAATAAGATTTCTTTTTACAGCTTCAGGATAGTTTTCTACAAAGCTTAACCTTTTTGCACAGCTTTCATTATAGTAGCGGAAGTCTATCAAATAAACATCAACAAATTTCTTTAGAATTTCTGCTGTTTTCTTGCTATAATAGCCGTTACTATTCCATACTACCGGCATGTCGCTTTTGCAAAAGCTTAGAATTTTTAAAATGTTATAAAGATAAGGCGTTGGTTCTCCACCAACAAAGTTAACATTTTTACTTCCAATAGCATACTGGTAATCTATCCATTCTGCTATTTCTTTTTCTTTTGTTACTTTGCCTAAACTTGGAATAACGCTTTCTGGAGCATTTTGGCAATACTTGCAAAGCATTGTACAACCTGCAAAGAAAATTGTCGCACTTGGTATAAGCTCCGGTTCTTCACCATAATGGGTATGCATCCCAAAAATTCTTGCTTTTGTATCAACTTTACAAAATCCAAGTTGGCCTTTTAGCCTGTTTACTTTGCACTTTCTTTCACAAAGTTCACAAGAAGCAAGTAAGGATTTAGCTTTTTTGATCAGCTGCTTTAAATTTACACTTTTAAATTTTGGTTTCTTTTTCCCTGTTAAAATTGCAAGATAATTTTTGTAGTAG
>CAZCBT010000046.1:0-5439 GCA_964497015.1 Candidatus Woesearchaeota archaeon
ATGCAAACCCCAAAACCAATAATCTTGGACACGAGCTTTCTTTTGTTTGCTTTGAAGCAGAAAATCGATTTTTATGCTGAACTAAGAAGAATCATAGATACGAATTTTAAATTATACATCGTTGATAAGCAAGTTCCAGAACTAGAAAAACGCGAGCTTGGAAAACTTGCTTTAAAATTGTTAAAGCATTATAAAGCTAGCATTATTAAAACCACAAGCAAGAAAAGTGTTGACGATTTAATTTTGGAACAAGCTTTGGCAAAAGATGCTTACGTTGCCACACAAGACAGAAAACTTAAGAAAAAGCTAAAAGAACACAACATCAAAACAATAACAGTAAGGCAGAAATCTTATTTGGATTTTGGTTAATTTTAAATTTTGAATAGCTTCCTCTATTGTTCTTTTTATATTCTCCAAATGACGTTTTTGACTAATTTCTTTTGAAATATAATTTTCAAATAAAAGCTCTAAAGAATCACGAATAAGTTTCTTAACGTAAGGTGGTTTGTAATTTAAATTCTTTTTTAAATGGTTTAAAAAGTATAGAGGTTTATAAAATTCCTTCTAGAGATCATTTTGCTCCTAGAACAACACCTCTAAAAAATTGAAGTGGTGGTGTGTAATCAAGTTGAATTTTAAAATTATTATTTTCAATCTCATTTTTTATGTATTTTTTCAATGTTTCCAAATGTGGTGTTATTTCAAAAATTACACCAGCTCTCCCGAGTTCTTTTGTTGTAAATTTTGATACACAATGCGCATCAGAACTTGCTAATGGTTTGCCGAATTTTTCATAATCCCTTGCAGCAAGTTTATTGCTTTCTATCATCCATGCACAATTCGTAGCAACAAGATCTATTGTATCTACTTTTGGAAAAACTTCATTCGCTATTATTTTTCTTTCTTCCTCGTTAGCAAGCCTAAACCTAAATATTCCTTTTGGCCCGTAAGGATCATAAATTGTATACGGATGTGTAGCAATTGTAATAGTATCATAATCTTTACAGATTTTTATAAGCTCATCAAAATTTATATCTTCTCTAGCATATCTTCTAAAGCCTTTTTCTGGGGCTAAACAAACAAGGTCACAAGCACCTTCTACGCCTGGTATCTTATACCTGATTTCTAAACCTTGAATAAAGAAAAAGTCCCTAGTATTCTTACGAACCTTTAGTATATTTCCATTTTCTTGAAACAAAAATCCATACTTTTCTGCAGCATACCTTATATTTTGAAAATTATCTTCATATGTGTCTAGATGGTCAATAGCTCCACATATTCGTAAATTTTTATTATCCATTACGTCTAGCAAGAAGAGAAGATCTTTGAAATCTTTAGCTTTGGGATGGGCATGCAAATCCGCATAAACTCCCTTTTTATCTAAGGAAACTGGCTTATTTGTGTTGATAATAGAACCTGGTTCTGTAATTAAAAGATATTCTAAACAATTTTTTAAAAATTGGCCTGTTTTCATTTTAATAAAAAACAATAAAATCATTTATAAATCTTTCTATTGTTACTACCACATAAAAGTTACAATTTTTGAAATCAAAAATAGAAAAATTTTTAAAATGTCTCTATTTTTAGAAAACACAATGTTCTACGAGCTTACTGTTAAGGGCTATATTAGGGTGCCTCCTAAGAATCTTGGTGAAAACCTTAGGGAGGCTATTATGCAGACTCTACAAGAAGAATACGCTGACAAAATAATTCCAGAATTGGGCTTTATACTTGATGTGGTTGATGTTTTAGAAATTGGTGAAGGTGTTATTATTCCTGGAGATGGTGCAGCATACTATGAAACAAAATTCAAGCTTCTTGTATTCAAACCAGAAATGCAGGAAATTGTTTTAGGCAAAGTTAAAGAAGTAGCGGAATTTGGTGTATTTCTTGAAATAGGTCCTGTAGATGGCATGATTCATATCTCACAAACAATGGATGATTATGTTAGTTTCAGCAAATCTGGCGAGCTTCATGGCAAAGAAACAAAGAAAAATTTAAAAGTCAATGATAAATGTAGAGCAAGGATAATCGCTATTTCCTATAGAGACGTAACAAATCCAAAAATAGGTTTAACAATGCGCCAGCCAGGTTTAGGTGCGTTACGTTGGTATGAAGAGAAAAAATGAAAAAGGTCTGCAAGAAATGCAAAATTTTTGTAAAAGGTAACGAATGTCCTATTTGTCATGGCACAGATTTTTCAACAACATGGAAAGGCAGAATTTATGTGCTTGATCCTGAAAAATCTGAAATAGCTAAAAAGCTTGGTATTAAAAAAGAAGGCGAATACGCTATTGCTATATAGCAAAATGGTGAAACTAAAAATGCTTAACCAAGAAGAAAATAAGTTGCTCGAAAGGAAAGAAATAGTATTGGAGGTTATGCACGATGACAACGCAACACCTCCGAGGGCAGAACTCATGAAAGAAATAGCACAAAATTTAAAAGTCGATCCAAACTTGATGTTTATAACAAAAATAAAACCCATTTACGGAAAAAGCTGTTCGCAAGTTGTTGTTAGGGTTTATAAAAACAGAGCAGATCTTGAAAGGTTTGAAAATCTGAAAAGATTAAAAGCCACGCAGGAAGAAAAAGCCGAACCCACACAAACAAAAGAATCAACACAAGAATCTCAACCCAAAGAAGAGACAAAACAAGAAGCTAAAGAAGAAGCTAAACAAGAAACCAAAGAGGAAACAAAAGAAGAGGCTAAACAAGAAAGTTAAAAATGGCAAAGAAAAAGAAACAGAGAAAAAATAAAGAACCAAGTAAGCTTTGGGAACATTACAAGATGGTGGATGGCAAACTTGTTCGTGACCCTATGTGCCCTAAGTGTAGTGTTTTTCTTGCGCAGCATAAAGATAGATTGACATGTGGCAAATGTGGTTATACAGAATTTAAAAAACCAACAAAATAAATTAGTAGACGATTCTATACTTTGTTATTTTCTCAAAAGGGACTATACAACCATTCGTAGAATAATACCCTTGTGATTGGTCTAAGTAAATCGAGGTTCCATCAAAAGATCGAAAATACCCTATTGCTTTAAGTTCTCTTTCTTCTTTTTTACCAAGAACATTAACTTCTTCTTTTCCGATAATTTCCAAAATAACACCTTCTCTAATGATTTTTTCTTCTAAGTCCCTTCTGAACGCTTTTTTATGTTTGTATTGCATTTTAAAAAGCAGGCAATTGCCTGCTTGGGAAAAGAGGTGATAGAATTTTTATATTTAAAGATATTTAAAACTTTCGAATCGCTTCTCTAAAGTAGTGATAAATTTAAAGAAGAAAAGCTACAAATAAGAAAAGCCCAAAAAACTTAAAAACAAAGCTTATATTTGCAAATTATGCAAGATAGAATCTTCCAGATTTTAGTTGAAAAAGACGAAATAACCTGGCAATCCATAATCTATGAACTTGTAAGAACTGGCCAAATGGACCCTTGGGATATAGATATTTCTCTACTTGCTAAACGCTATCTTGAAGTGCTTAACAAGCTACAACAAGCAAACTTCCATGTTTCTGGCAAAGTTATTCTTGCTGCAGCTATACTGCTAAGAATGAAATCTGAAAGATTGCTTACACACCATATTGCAACTTTTGACGAACAACTCTTTGCTCCTGGTGAATTGGAAGAGGAATTTACTCAAGCAGATATAGAAGAACTTTCAAAGAAAATAAAACTTGCAGAAAAACCAAGATTAGTGCTTAAGACACCATTTGCAAGAAAAAGAAAAGTTACGCTTAACGATTTAATAGCAGCATTACACAGGGCTCTTGAAGTAGATAAGAGAAGAACACTTAAAAAATTAAGGGAACAAACAATTACAGAAAAACTCGAAGTCCCAAAGAAAAAGATAGATGTTACACAGTTAATTAAAAACTTGTATGCCAGAATTTTAGAATTCTTTAAAAGAAAAGAGCGCTTAACCTTCAGCGAAATTGTACCAAGTGAAAGAAAGGAAGATAAAATACTAACTTTTATTCCTTTGTTACATCTTGTTAATCAAGGAAAAATAGATATTTATCAACAAGAACATTTTGGTGAGATTTATATTGTAAAAGACTTAAATAATTCTCATCAATCTTAAAATTATATAAACTATAAAAATCAAAATAGCAATCGCTAATAGAGCATAGAAAGCCTTCTTGCTTGTAAAAAATCCAAATATTGGAATTGGTCCTATAAAGATACCACCGGCACTTTCTATTTTAGCATCTTTCATGCTTGCAGCTATTATGATTAACATTCCAATAAAAATAAGAGCAATACCTAAAAGGATAAGAGCTTCTTTCATCTTATTTTAATTTTGTGATATCCTTAATGCTAACTTTCTTTTCTTTGCCTGTTTTCATGTTTTTAATTGTAACTTTGTTTTTGCTTAAATCTTTTGGGCCAATGATTATCGCATTTTTTGCATTAATTTTGTTTGCATATTCCAATTGTTTTGCTAGGGTTCTTTGCATGAGGTCTATTTCAACAATTCCAGGTAACTTATTTACAAGTTTTACACCTGCTTCAAGGCACTCCTTGCTTATGGATGCTATGTAAAAATCTACTTCTTTTTTAAACTTTGGAATTTTGTTTTTTGATCTTAAAAATAATTCTAGAACAACATCACCCATTCCAAATCCAACACCTGGAATCTTTTCTGCATTACTTGAAATGCTTGCAATCAAATTTTCATATCTTCCGCCACCAGCAAGTGCTCTGAAGGTCATTTCTTTATCATAAACCTCAAAAACAGTGCTTGTATAATAAGCAAGTCCTCTAACTATACAAGGATCAAATTCGCAAAACTTTGCAACACCAAATGCCTTTAAATATCTAAATAAATCAATAAGCTCTGTATTATCAGCAAATTTTGAAATCTCTTTTAAATTAGAATCAAGGAGCTCTTTTATTTTTGAGAATTTATCTTTTGCTGCTTTTTTAAGAAGATTTTCAAATTCTTTTTTTGTTAGTTTATAGCGCTTATCAATTATACTATACAACAATTGAACATTTTTAATGCCAATATTTTTAAAGGCCTCTTCCATTACTTTCCTGCTATTTATCTTAATCACACAATCATTAGCAACTTTAAAATCCTTTAATACATTTACAACAACATTTATGATTTCTGCTTCTGCAAGTATGCTTTCCGAGCCAATAATGTCAAGATTGAATTGGAAAAAGGATCTTAGCCTTCCTGCTTGTGGTCTTTCATAGCGGAAGCATCTTGAAATAGAAAACCATTTTATTGGCTTAGTTAAATCTTTCCTTTGGGAGATCATTCTTGCTATGCTTGGTGTTGTTTCTGGTCTTAGTGCAAGTTTTCTGCCAGCTTTGTCAACAAGCGTATAGATTTGCTTTTCTATTTCTTCACCAGATTTTTTAATATATAATTCAAGTGGCTCTAAAATAGGTGGCTCAATTTCTTCAAAACCAAAACGCAA
>CAZCBT010000047.1:0-5431 GCA_964497015.1 Candidatus Woesearchaeota archaeon
AATCAAAACATTCGCATTTCTCTTCCAGTGGAAGCAGTGGATTACCTGGAATGATGGCTGTTTTATCTATGCCATTTTCTTCATAAACAATAATGTTTGGAGGTTGAGTATGCCCTTGTTTTAGAATTTCAAAATGTTGTTTGCATGCTGTATAGCTTGAGAAATAATGTTTCTGGCCATTATCAGTAGTGAAGTACCATTCAACGCAAAAGTAAGGTGCACCACCAGAATTTTCGGTTTTGCAAGCTTCTTCTCCAAATAATTGCTTACAGCCTTCGCTTCTTTTAAACTGCTTAACAAATAAATCAGCAAACTCTTTAACAATAAAACAAGAACTTGAAAATGTTAAAAACCCTGCAAGTCCAATAGCATACAGCTTGTTTTTAAAGCTCATCTTTAAGCTTTCTTGAATTTTGCTACTGTGTCAATAAGTTCAACATGTGTTAAGAACATAGCTCTGCAGCAATATCTTTCAATGCCAAGGTCTTCTAAAGCTTTTTTTGGACTTTCTTTTTTAATAAGCTCTAAGTATTTTTCGTAAAGATGTGCTATTGGCTTTCCGCAGCTGAAGCATCGTATTGGGATTATCATTTTTAGTTTTCAATTTTTAATTATTTTTAAATGTTTTGCTTAACAAGTGCTGTGTAAGATTGCTGCTACGTTTTCTTTGCCATATTGTTGTGAAAGTTTGTTATATAGATGACAAGCTTCTTTTGTTTTTTCTATGTAAAGTTCAATGCCAGCTTTTTCAATAGCATCTTTGATTTCTTGGCTTACATTAACCATGCCAGCAGATCCTGTACCAATAACAATCATTTTTGGTTTTGCATCTATTAGCTCTTGAATATCTTCCAAGCTCATAGAATGGTTTTTCCATGTTTTGACTTGGCCATTTATAATTTTAATATCTGTTTCATAGGTCTTGCCGTCAACAACAAATTTTCCAAATTCGTAGTGATCTATCATCTTGCAATTCTATAGGCAAAATTTAACGATAACTCTTTTGCCTCTTTGCTCTTGCTTTACTGTCATTAGGCTTGTAAGGTTCTTTTCTTCTAGTGTCTGCAACGAGTAGGCTTCTATCATAAGCAAGGAATTTTTCTTTTAGTTTTTTATCATATCTTGCAAGAGCTCTTGCTATAGCAAGTCTTGCTGCTTCTGCTTGACCTTGCCAACCACCACTTTTTACATTAATGCTAATATCAACTTTCTTTGCAACATCACCTGCAATAAGCAAAGGCTCCATAATCCGCAGCTTTAAAAATTCTGGTTGTAAAGTGTTGAGAAGTTTAGAATTTATTCTAACTATGCCTTTGCCTTCTTTGAGCACTGCTTTTGCGAGTGCGCATTTTCTTTTTCCTGATGTATTGATGACAAGCTTTTCTTTCTTTACCATCTTACTTTTGCTCCTAACATTTCAGCAAGTTTGCCTAGAGTTATGAAGCCTGTTTTTTTCAGCTTGGAATAGTCAGCTTCTTTTATGCTAATAAATTCTTGATTTTTATATTTTTCTGGTATGCCTATGTAGCACATAACTCTCTTAAATGCTTCTCTGCCTCTAGGCTTGTGCCATGGTAGCATGCCTCGTATAGCACGCCTAAGTATGCGATCAGGCATTCTTGGATAATAAGGGCCTTTTAAAGGATTTCCTCTGGCACGTCTTTGTTTGTAGAATTCAAAAATAGAATCTTTTTTTCCAGAAATAACAGCTTTCTCGCTATTAACAATAACAATCTCTTCTCCTTCCAATGCTTTTTTGGCTGCAAAACTTGCAAGCCTTCCAAGGATAAGATTTGTGGCATCTATGACTAGCATTTTAACCTATTATTCTTGTGTTACTTCCTTTTGGGTTTTGTTTGATAAGTTCTTCTATGGTTAAAGCTTTTCCACCAGATTTAATAATTTTTTCTTTTGCCTTTTCTGAAAATTGAAACGCTGCTATAGTAAGTTTTTTTGTTAGCTCGCCCATGCTTAACACCTTTCCTGGAACAACAGCGGTTTCGTTTTCATTAACATATTTATTGATTTTCATCAGGTTGACTACTCTTCTTTGTCGTGTTGATTTGTTTAGTTCTTTAGCAATCCTTTTCCAAATTGGGGCGTTCTCTTTAAGAGCAAGCTCTTTAAGTGTTTCGATTAGTTTTGCTAATCTTGGATATGTTTTAATGCGCTTATGCTTTTTCCTTTTCATTTTTATAGACAAAATATTTTCGACTTTCTTCACGTATCATTAATTCGTTTTGTTCTGCCAAGTAATATAAGGCATATGCAATTACAGGCTTGTCTTTGGAAGAAACACTTAATTCCTTTTTTAAAATCTTTACTAACTTTTCAAGAGGTACACATGGGTATTTCATAGCATGGGCATTATTTTTTAATTCTTCATAAGCAAGCTTTTTTATTCCATTCAAGAACCTTTCCTTCAATATTACAATATGGTTGTTATTTTCGAGAATTATTGGATTTCTTTGGTAAAGATGCCCAGCAATAAAAGATGCTATAAAGTAATTTTCATTTCTCTTTTCTTGGTTTTTTGTTTTTAGTGAAAAAATAAGATAACCTTTGGATTTATATTGATCTGCATATTCTTTTACAGGAATCTCTACTTTTTTTATTTCACTTAAATCCGGTGCTTTTTCTATTATCCTTTCTAGTGTTGTTGGGTTTATCATTTTTTCAATGCGGGGGGCAGGATTCGAACCTGCGCAGGCACTAAGCCACCAGGTCCTTAGCCTGGCCCGTTTGACCACTCCGGCACCCCCGCTTTGCCAGAGTGGAATGAAAAACCATTTTTAAATTTTTTTAATTTTAGATCTTTTTAATGGCTTTTGAAAAATCATCAAGTTTTTTGTCAAGCACATTAAATGCCTCAAGCAAGATTTCTTTTGGGGTTAGTTGGCCAAAAGATTCTATTGTAAATATAAAATCGTTTTCGTTAGCTTTTACTGTAATTGCTTTTTTTGGACAAGCTTCTACGCAAGCTTCACAAAGGTCACAAGCTTCAAGATTAACAACTTTTACTTTTTTGTCTTTTATTTCAAGAACTTTCTTTGGACATTTTTCAACACATTTTTTGCAACCATTACAATCTTGAGATATTTTTATTATTGGATAAGCTCTATAAAATGCTAATCCTGGAGAAAACTTGATGTGTTCTCTTCCTGTGCCGAGTCTTGCTGTGGCTTCTAATTCAAGTTCCTGGCCTTCGAGGAGCTTAACTATTGGCATTTCTGGATAGGCGGGAACTATTTTTGGATCAGAACTTTTTAAATCGGAAGCATACACTGTACAAGGACCTTTTTTTGTAAGTGTGAAGGTTACTTGACATTTTACGCAGCCTTCACCTTTGCATGTACAGCTTTCTTTGAATTTGTAAGCCTTAAGGTCTGTTTTTAGTGGAACTAGGCCTAGTCTATGAGCAATAATTTCGTCATACAAAGCAGAACTGTTTTTGTGAAATTCAACTTCGTCAATGGCTATTGTAGGAACCTCTACTAACATAATTCTGCGGAGCGTGTTAGCAATAGTATAATTTACTCCTTTCAAAAGAAATACAAGCTTTTCCTGGGTTGATGAAATCAGCTTTATTTCCATTGTTTTTTTTGCTTAGCAAATGCTATTTAAATTTTTTTATACCCTTCTTCCTCTTTTACCCCAAGCTTTTCTGCAGCCATCATGCGGAATTGGGGTAACGTCTTCTATAATGCCTATTTTCAATCCCATTCTTGAAAGTGTGCGAATAGCAGCATTTGCCCCTGGGCCTGTTGTCATTGGTCCATTGTGCCCACCAGGAGCTCTTACCTTAATGTGGACAGCATTTATTCCCTTTGCAAGTGCTTCTTCTGCAGCAAGTTTGGCTGCTGCCATAGCTGCTGTTGGAGAGCTTTCTAAACGATGAGCTTTAACAACCATTCCTCCTGAAGCTTTAGAAATTGTTTCTGTGCCTGTGACGTCTGTGATATGAATTATTGTATTATTGTAGCTGGAGTAAATATGTGCTATTCCCCATCTTAGCTTTTTTGGTTGTGGCATTTTATTCTTTTTCCGCTGGAGTTATTTCAGCAGCAGATTCTTGTTGAGGAGCAGGGCTTCCTGTTTCTGCAATGTTTTTAATTTCTTCTTTAACGGCTTTTATATCTTTTCCTAGCCTTTCAGGATGTTCTGGATTGCTTAGGCTTGATTTTGGATCAAATTCTATGATATCATCTTTTTTAACCATATATGAAGGCATGTCAACTTTTTGCCCTGAAACAAATATGTGCCCATGAACAATAATTTGCCTTGCTTGTTTAATTGTTCTTGCAAGACCTTGTTTATAAATTTGGGTTTGTAAGCGCCTATCAAGAATGTTTTCAACTGTTAAATTAAGAACATCTTCTATCTTGGAATTTTTGTCAATTAAATTGTATTTGTCAAGTTTTTCTAAAAGCTTTTTAGCTTCTGCTTCTTTCTTTTCTGATGGTAAACCGATAATTGTTTTTGCTTGTCTTGTAATTCTTTTTAATCTAGACATAGCTTTCCAGATTTCTTTTTTGTTTTTTAAACCATAATAGTTTAACAGCTTTTTTTCTTTTTCTATTCTGTCTTTTTGCCATGGATGTTTTGGTGTTTTATATTTCTTTTTTAATCTTCTAGGATCGCCCATTTTTACTTCTTACCTCTTTTAGCTTTCTTCGTAACGCCAATTACCTTACCTTTTCTGAAGTGTGCTCTTGTTCTCTGGCCTCTAACTGGCAAACCCCATGAATGTCTCATGCCCCTATAGCATTTTATTTTCATCAAGTTTTTAATATCAAATTCTTTTCTTAATTTAAGTTGCGAGGTGATAATATGTTTATCTTCACCTGTTTCAGGATCAGCACGTCTATTAAGCAACCATGAAGGAATCTTGCCAGCAGGATTTCTTGCAATAGTCTCTATCTTTTTAAGTTCTTCAGCAGTTAATTCATTTACCTTTTTAAATTTGTCAACATCTGCAGCAGCACAGACAGCATTAGCCATAGCAAAACTTATACCATGAACTTTTTTAAGTGCTCTATGCAATGCTAAATCCCCTGGCACATCTGTGTCAAGTAATCTTACTAGCTTGGATTTTTCTGCCATGTTTTTTTGAGAAAAGTAATCTATTTTTAAATTTTTTGATTTCTATTTCTAAATAGTGATGATTGAAAAGTTGATATAGCTTGGAATCTTGTTTTTTATATGGCTCCACACCCTGTTACTCCTAGCAGCAATTTTATCAAAATTTTAAAAATGGAAAATTTTAAAAGGAGAAAAAATTTTATTTAACAATGGTTAAAAACTTGAGAAGGCTTTTAATAGCTACCATCTTTTTTATTTGTGTTCTGGCACAAATTATTTCTGTCTATGGGCTCACATCCCAATCTTCTTGCGATATTAGGGCGACTTTTGTTAATTATTATATAGCCTT
>CAZCBT010000048.1:0-5343 GCA_964497015.1 Candidatus Woesearchaeota archaeon
GCGCCGGTAGTATAGTGGTTAGTATTTCGGCCTTCCAAGCCGAAGACCCGGGTTCAAATCCCGGCCGGCGCATTGCATTTAGCATTGCATAGCTTTGCGTTAACCTTTTAAAATCCAAATTTTTAAAAACAATATGAAAAATATACTTGTTTTTTGTGCACATCCAGATGATGAGCTTATTGGCCTTGGTGGAACAATAGCAAAATATTCTCAGGAAAACTACAATATAATTGTTGTTATTTTTTCCTATGGAGAGCTAAGTTATTATAAAGAAGAGATCATAAAGAAAAAACGCTATCGCGAATCAAAAGAAGCAAGCAAAATTCTTGGCTCAAGAGATGTAATAGTTTTAGGCCTTCCAGACGGAAAGATCAAGAAATCAATAACTCCAGAGGTTATTAAAAGTGTAAGGGAGCTAATTCTAAAATACAACCCAGAAAGAATTTACACGCACACACCATCAGATCCTTTGCCAGATCATATTGCTGTTTATAATGCGGTTATGAAAGCATTAAAAAGTATAAAAAGGCATTATGATGTTTATGGATTTGATGTTTGGAATTTGACAAATCTAAAAGAAAGAAATTTTCCTGTTGTTTATGTTGACGTTTCTGAAACACTCTGGAAAAAAATGAAATGTCTCTGGATTTTTAGAACACAATTTCATGTTATGCTTTATTTTTTCCCCATCATCTTAGCAAGAGCAATTTATTTTGGGCTAAAAAATCATTGTAGATATGCTGAAAGGTTTTACAAGCTAAAATGAAAAAGATAGTTATTGCAAGTGACACGTATTTGCCAAAAATAGATGGCGTTACAATGTTTTTCAAAAATGTTATACCAAAACTTTCAAAGAATTTTTCCATTACTATGATAGTTCCTGCATACAAAAGAAGAATTCCAGAAATAGACAATGTTAAGCTTATTAAAAACAAAGTTAGCAGGATTTTAAAGATAGCAAGCTATTCCCATCCTTGGCCAAGATTGTTTGCAATTAAAAAAGCTATTAAAAATTGTAATGTTGTTTGGGTTCATTCTATTGGTCCTATAGGAAAGGTAGCTTTAAGATATGCAAAAAAATACAACAAAAAAGTAATAGCAAGCATTCATGCTATAGAATCGCAAAGATTTGCTTTGTGCTCTGAAATAACATCAAGATTAAAACTCTTTATAAATTCTTTAGCTAGAGCATATGAAAGAAATTTTTACAACAGATGCGATTTAATAATTGTAAGCTCGAAAAGCGTACTTAAAATAGTAAGAAGCTATGGTATTGAAACAAAAGCTGTTATCGTTCCTCCTGGTATAGATAAGAGATTTGTTCCAAAAAATAAAGAAGCATGTAAGTCTTTGTTAAAAATACCAAGCGAAACATTTGTTATTGGCTATGTTGGTAGAATAAGTCATGAAAAAAATTTGAGATTGCTTAAACAAGTGTTTGATGAGTTGCCAATAGAAAAAAAATTATTGCTAATAGTCGGCCAGGGTAGTTACTGGCAGAAAAGAGTTTTAAAAGATTCAAAAAATGTGAGAATTACTGGTTGGGTAAGGTATGTTGAAGATTACCTTAATGCAATGGATGTTTATGTTTTGCCGAGCTTCACAGAAACAAGTTCTCTGTCGACATTAGAAGCAATGGCTTGTGGATTGCCGGTAGTTGTTACACCAGTAGGCGCAATAAAAGAATACATCAAGAATGGTTACAATGGTTTCCTTTTCAATCCCAGGGACAAAAAAGCGCTTTTTAAAATTCTAATGAAACTTTACAAGAATCTTGGATTAAGGAAAAAGCTTGCTAGTAATGCAAGAAAAAGTGTTCAAAAGTTTAATTGGGATTTAACTGTTAAAAAACTTGTTGATCTTTTTGAAAAGTGTTAACGGGCCCGGTGGGATTCGAACCCACGACCCTCTGCTTGCTTCTGCTTTGCACTAGGAGGCAGATGCGCTATCCAGACTGCGCCACGGGCCCTTGAAAATTCTATGCTAAAAATGCTTTTATTCTTTTTCCTTGATCAAGTAAAGCAAGCAATTGCTTGCCAAGTTTGCTTTTTTTATGGAAGTTAACAGTTGCGCTTTTTGCTATTATTACTGTAGTTATAAATTGCTCATCACAATATAGATCAGCTTTCTTTCCTTTGTATTTTTTGTCAAAGAAAAAGACAAGATTCTTCTTTGATTCGCTGGTCTTAAAAGGAATTTCTTTAGCTTCTTCTTTAAGTTCTTGAACCTCTATGTTTATGCCAAGCTTTTTTTCTATGGATTCTATGTTGCTTCCTTGCTTGCCTATTACTTCGCCAATTCTATGTCTTGGCACGTAAATTCTTGCTTTGTTTAAACTTAAAACTTCTGCTTTGATATTATATTTGCGGAGCTTTTCTTCTATGTATCTTGCTGCAAGCTCGTAAAGAGGAGATTTTATTTCAGCTTCTACAGGCACAACAACAGTTTGCTCGCCATAGGAATATATTTCATATTCTAAATTACTAGTAAAGAAATCGCGAACTTCTACAACAGGTCTAGCAAGGTCAGCTTCTGTCATTCCGCTGGGTACTTTTACAATCATTTTTAGCGTCAGAACTTTTTCTATCTTTCCATTTGCCATGAATAGTATTGTATCAATTACGCTTGGTATCATTCCTGTTTCTAACCTTGTAATAAAACGCTGGATAGCATCTACAGGAGTAGCTGAATGCATCACACCAATACAAGAACTTCCAGCAAGTCTTAAGTCAATATAAAGCTTGAAATCTGGTGTGTCGCGGATTTCATCAAATATTATTGTGTCTGGTCTTGATAAAAATAAAATATCATGAATTTCTTCAGATGTTGTAAAGTTCTTGCTGTATTGAGTAATTTCTTTAATAAGCTGCAAGTCTCTCGGGCTTTCTACTGTTTTTATAATCTTTCCTTGTTTTGCATAGAATTCTGCTATTGCCTGTGCCAGTGTGGTTTTACCAGAACCAACCTCACCAGCAATTAAAACTCCATGAGCTTTTTCTTTAATCCTTTCAAACAATTTTTCTGGCAGTTTGTAGTCTTCAAGTTTAAGCTTGATAAGCGGTTTAACAGCTGTGATTTCCCAGCCATCAGAAACTGGTGGTTTTGTTATAACAATTCTAAAGTCCTTGTATTGAACAATAGTGCTTCCCTTTCTTGAGATTTCAACAAATGATTCTGGATCAAGCCTTGTTTTTTCTACAGTATCTTTAGCAAGTTCTTGAACATTTTTTGGAGAAAGTTTTTCTTTAAGCTTTACTAATTTCCAATTTCCAGGCGTGCCTTTTTTTGCAAGAACATAGCAGTTTTCTTTAATATGCACAGACATTGTGTGCTTGTCAAAGAATTTTTTAAGCAAAATTTCTTCTTCTGGTTTTTTTATTTCTATAAACTTTACCTTTATTCCATATGCCTTGGCGGATTCAGCTTGGACCTTGTCTGCTGTTATGAGTGTTGCATTTTGTTCATAGGCAAGCTGTCTTATCAAAGCATCAATTTCACCACCTGTTTTTGCATATTTAATCTGCAGGGCACTTGGTCTTGGGCCAATGAATTCAAGCTTTATTTTCTTCTTGTTTTTTAATTCTTGCAGCTCTTGAATTTCTTCTAGGCCAATAAATCCAATCTCTTGCCCTTGATTTGCTTGATGTTCGAGTTCAGCAATTACAGCATTTGGAATAATGATTTTTCCCTTTAGTTTTTTAGCTTTAATTTCTCTAGAAGGGATTCTTTCTATGGTTATAGAGGTATCTAGAACATATACTTGTGTTCTTGTTGATTTTCTTTTGCTGGAAGTCTTTTTCCTTGCCATTTTAATAGAAATTTTAAAGAGTTTATTAATCTTTTGAATTTAATATTTAAATCTTCTTTCATATGATTTGTGGTCAAGCCATTCAAGAATTATGCTAATTACCAAGTAACCATCACTCTCTATAGAATAAAGTAATCTCCATGCTTGGGGGAGATCATATTTCCACAAATTATTGATGTTATATTTTTTAAGATACTCTTTTGGAATAAGCTTCTTGGGAATCTGAATACCACAAAATGCGTTTTCTTCTATGTCTTTAAATGCTCTTTCCAACCATTTATAAAGCAAAGGGTCTTCTTTTTTGAGTTTTAGAAAAGCATTTTTTAAAGTTTTGTCTACAAATCTTATTTTTGAGGGAAGGATCATAAGTTTAAAAATAGGTCTTTGTGTTTAAGATGATTTTTAACTCTTTGCGGATAATAAATCCAGCCTATTTTGCCTTCTTTATCTATAGAAATTTTTCCAGAATAAAGGAGATAGTCTATAATTAAGCAAAAGGTTTGATACTGAATTTTCTTTGGTAGGCTTTCCCATAGTTGTCTCTTTTTAAATTCTCCGTCGTGCTTCTTTATGAATCTTTCGACCATTAATACAGTATCCAATCTTGGATAATGGAGTATTTTAAGCTTCATTTTTGTTATATAAACTTATATAACAATTATTTATAAACTTTTTGCTAATAAACCTTTCTAAAAAATACAAGGAATGCTGTATGCATTAGTGACTTTGCTTTAGGCCTTAAGTGTTGCTTATCTATAATCCATTCTCTTTCTATTAGCTCTGTTGTTTTTACATGAATTAAATGCTTGGGCAGTCTTGAAATTGTTTTTGTTACTTGGTTGAGATTAGGCAAGTAGCAAACAAGAAAGCCACCAACCTTTAATGCTTTGCAAGCCTGCTCTAAGCCTTTCCATGGTTCTGGCAGATCAAAAACTATTAAGTCAAGATTTTTTTCTTTAATTCCCTTAAAGAGATCTCTATTTTTTATTACAACATTTTTCAGTCCAAGAAATTTTATATTTTCTTTTGCAAGTTTATAGTGATCTTTTCTTATTTCATAGCTATAAACCTTTTTGCATATATTAGCAAGATAAGCTGCTAAATACGCTGATCCTGTACCTGCATCTAAGGCAACGCTATTTTTTCCTATGCCTGTTTCCGCTATTATATAACCAATATCTTTTGGTGTGATTATTGCTGGACCTCTCTTTATCTTCCAAAGCAAATCTACAAA
Source organism: Candidatus Woesearchaeota archaeon (assembly GCA_964497015.1). Classification (GTDB taxonomy): domain Archaea; phylum Nanobdellota; class Nanobdellia; order SCGC-AAA011-G17; family JAFCDX01; genus CAZCBT01. The sequence goes on from CAZCBT010000048.1 coordinate 5,043, forward strand.
ACCAGGCTTAAAAACATAGATTTCCTTGCCAAGATGTGTTTTGTTAAGGCCTTTTTTTGGGTTTTTAACATAGCCGTATTGTGTATGCAATTCTTTGCCTTTGATGAGATATCTTTTTCCTTCTTTTGTCAAGGCAACAAGCATATTAAACTGAAATTTAATAAATTTATAATGTTATCGCTTTAGCATTCTATTGCATTTAAGCCTTCATGGATTGAAAAACTTGTTTGAATGCGTGATTTTCCTTTTTTCTTTGCTTTGTATAGCATTTTATCTGCTTCCTCAATCATTCTTGATGCTG
>CAZCBT010000049.1:0-5208 GCA_964497015.1 Candidatus Woesearchaeota archaeon
TAGTACATTTATTATTCTTGGTTTTGTGTTGTTAATTATTGCTGGAGGAATATTTATTACAAGAAGTTATTTGTTGAAATCTGCTCTTGAGAGGGAACTTTCTAAAGCAGCTGCTGTTCCAGAAAAAGCAAAACCCATTAAAAACTATTTTGATGAATGCCTTTACAAACTTTCTTTAGAAACAGTAAGAACAGCCGCAATGCAGGGTGGTTATCTTGAAATTCCTAATTACGATTTACCCATAATACCAAGAATGCCTTTTGGGAATAGACTAAGCTATAATGGCTTAGAAGTACCATACTGGTTTTACGAAACATCTAATGGTGTGCAGCGCTACCAGGTTCCCAGTTTGGAAACTATTAAAAAGCAAATTTCTGAAAATATAAAAGATAAATTTATCAAATGCGTAGATGATCTTTCACAATTTTTTGATCAAGGGTATAGGTTTGATATAAATACAACAAGAAGTGCAGAAATCGAAATCCAAGACGATAAAATAATAGTTCATGTTAAAATGCCTGTTTATATTCACTTACAAGATTTTAACTTCTTGCTCGAAGATCACTTTGCTGAACTAGAAGTTCCTTTTGGTAGGATGTATAAACTTGCTAAAGTCTTGCATGACTATGAAGACAAAACAAACTTTCTTGAGCAAAAAACAATGGATGCCTTAATTGCTTCACCAAATGTGCCTGTTTCTGGAACAGAGTTTAGTTGCGAACAAAAAACCTGGTCTAAAAGTAAGGTAATAGAAGCAGCGAAAGATGCTATATTTTTTAACATAGGTGCTTTGCGTTTAAAGGGTTCGAGATATGTTTCACTAAACAAAGAGATGAGATATTTCACCATAGACCCTGGAATGGACGCATTTGGTTTGGATGCCATGTTTTTATACAACAAAGATTGGCCTACTCTTATTGATATAGCACCATCTGATGGAGACCTGCTTAAGGCAGATCAATTTTCACAAGCATTGGCTGATAAGGTATCGCCTTTAATAACAAATTTTATTTGCATCAATGACTGGAATTTTGTTTACAATGTATACTACCCTGTTTTAATAACATTTGTCGATGAAGACGCCTTAAACGGAGAAGGATTTATTTTTCAGTTTGCAGAAATGGTTATTCTCAAGAACAACCAACCAAGAGAAAACAAAGCAAACCTTACAGAATTTGGAAGGTTAAAATATCCTATTTGTGAAAACCCGAATACAGAAGTAGATGTTTATACTTATTACCTTAACAAAAATGAGGAACTCGTTCCCTTGGGAAATGTTGATATATCATTTAAATGCTTTACAAGAAAGTGTTATATAGGGAAATCACAGCTTAGCAATGGAGATGCAATGTTGCATGCTTTATTCCCACAATGTTTAAATGGTTTGGTAATAGGAGAAAAGCAAGGGTATTACAAGGATGAAGCATTAATTTCAACAAACAAACCACAGGTGGTTGCTTTAATTTTAGAACCCTTAAAGAAAGTTAATGTAACAATTAAACTTATAGAAAAATCTAATGGTAGAATTCGCGATCCTTACGAGAGTGAGCAAGTGATTGTTAAAATGTTAAATAAAAATAATAATTTTGTTATGTCTTTTGTTTCTACAGGAAGCAATGAAGTAGAGCTTATTCCTGGTGAATATAATGTTGAAGCTATTGTTATTGGGAATAGTACATGGCCAATAACAATTCGTGGTGATGAAGTTGAAATTTGTGTGCCCAAGAAATCAATACTTCCTTGGAATATTATTAAAGAAGAAAAAGAATGCTTTACACAAAAAATGGAAGATATTACTGTAGATCAAGTTATTAAGGGGGGCGTAAAATTTGACTTTGAGCTTACAAGAGAAGAGCTATACGAAGACGAGCTAACAATTTATGTTATGGTAGATTATATTCCACATAACTATGAAAGCTTGATGTATGTTTACTCTGCACTAACAGAAAATGCGAAGCATCCGTACTTTAGATATCCTCAATAAGGCTGTTGTACAAATCTGTTTACTCTTAGTAGTAGCCTTGCCTATTTCTTCTAGCCTGGCTAGTGCTCAATTCTTTCTTATTGGATCGGAAACTCATGATCTGGGAGAAGCAATAGCAATCGAAGTTATTGATTACGAGCCAGCTGTTCTGAAAAGCCAGCTTATTGAAGAAAGAAATGTTCCTATTTATGTGCATCTGCGTGCAATAACACCTGGCGAATTCTTGTTTGGCGAAGAAGGGCCTGAATATGAGCCATTTATTTCTAAGCCTTCTATTAAAGCAGTAAAAATAATCCCTTCTCCAGAAACGATGCGTTATGTAACTTTTCCAAAATTTGTTCCACCTGCTGTAAAGGAAAATTGGAGGCTTGATAATTTTGGATATCTAATTCTTGTTTTAAAGCGCATAAGAAACGAGTCTGCTGTGCCTGATAGATTGGACCTTAACTTTACAGCAAGGGTATACTTTGATTTTACCAGGGGTTTTGGCGATGTTAATATGGTAGATCTCGTGCTAAAACAAATGCCAGATGAAGAAACATGGAAACGCGAGAGAGCTAACTATGAATCATTCTGGAATGGAAAAGGCTATTTAAGGCTAATAAGCACAAGAGGCAGCACAGCAACAATTCAGCTTTATGGTTCTGGAATGAATTATCTTTTCCTTCCAGCAAAACCCGGTGAGGAACAAGTTAACAAAGGGGTCTTTACCATAACAGAAGGCGAAACAGTTACACTTTCTTTGCCAGGCACTTCGCCATTTTTTGGAGATAGGTTTAGGCTTAAACTTAATAGGATTTCTTCGCCAGAAAGAAAGGCTCTTCTAGAAATTAACACCCTGGGCAAAGTAAAGATAATGGAACTTTCAAAAGGCATGCCAATAGCTTATGATTCAGAATGGTATGTTGCAGATATTGAAGAAAATTCTGTTGTGTTAAAAGACGGTCATGGAAACATAGCAACGCTAACCTTAAAAACAAAAGAGAGTACAGAGAAAATATCCGAGGTTACTAAAGATAACATAAACTATTATGAATCAACATTGTGTAAAGATTATGAAAAAGACAGCCTTGAAACCACTTTTGGAAATCTAACCAATAAACCCGAATCCGAAGATGCTATAAGGGCATTGTGTATGGCAATAAGATATGCAAAAGCTTCTATTTCTGATAATCAGAAACTTAACGATTTGGCTTACAAATTTATTGGTGATGCTTATTATCAAATGGCTGATTATTTGAAACAGCTCCATAAAGATGAGCAAGCATTGAGGGATTCAGAAGGTGTTGCAAGAGGATTAGCTTTACATTACTATCAACTTGTTATTTCAAGATCACCTGAAATTTCAAGAAAAATAGATGTGCTAAGAGAGAATTTATTTGCTAGAGCTTCTGAGCCAGCTTATTTAGAAAATGAAAATAGAGCAGTAAAACTTCTTTACATAGAAGAAGTGGCAGCAGCGGAGAGAACACAAGCAAAAATAAAATTAGTATCTCCTGGTGGTGTAGAGAAAGAAAAAATGACTTTTGAAGACGAGACTATTGTCAGCGGCGTGGACAATTCTAAAAATAAAAGATTTTATTGGAAAATTTCACAAATTGGTGATGGTTTTATTGTTGTTGAAAAGTGCTATGAAGGAAAAAAGACTTGTGGTGAATCCAGACAGATTAACAAAGGAGAATGGAGAGAATTAGAAACACAATTTGATAAAGATGGAAATATTGTTAGTAAAACAAGAATATTCTTAACAGAAACAAGAGTTCACAAGGAGGCATTTGTTTCTATATTCCCGGGTGGTGGTGAAGAAGTTTATGCCACAACAAGTTTCATGGTGCATATACCAATAGAAAAAAGGCTCATTAAATTTACACCAGAGGAAATTAAAGATATGATAGAAAAAACACAGAAGCAAATAGACAAAATTGAAAAATATATCACACAACTTGAAAAAATTATCAAGACATGGACACAGCTTTGTTTTGCAACTTTTGGTGCGCTTGTTGTGAAGAATGCCTTAATTGGTGGACCAACAAAACATATTGCAAGAAAAGAAGTTGTACCTTATTACAAGAAACTTTGTGAAAAAGAAGTTGATCTTGGTAGTTATGCCACTTTTGATGATTGTATGATGCACTATTCTAAAGAGATAAATAATGCGGTAAGTGAAACTTCTGAGGCTATTGAAGAAGGCAAAGAATGGATTAAAAATGAAGAATACTTAAGGGAGAAAGAGCTCAACGAACTAGGAGTTACTAAAGAAAATTGGAATAAATTTAGAAATCTCTATGAAGTGGCAGGAGTATCATTGCCTATTGATGAAGAAACCCTTAAAGAGTGGAAAATTTATTGTTCTTTGAAAGACAAAAGTGACCTTAAAGAGTATAGAGATTATGCAACTGCAAAATGTAGAGAATTAAATGAGACTATATCCAACAAGGTTGGTGCTTATTCAAGGGTTCTCGGGGTGCTTAGAGACGATGAAAAAAATAAATTAATAAATAAAGATTCTTTTCGCAGGTTACCACAAAGTGAAAAGACCGAATTGGTTTCTAGATTTGTTTCGCTTAGAGATATAGCGTTGGGGGGACTAGAAAAAGAGGAAATCAATGTGGATTACATCGAGAGTGAATTAAAAAGTAAACTTAATAGAGAAGTCAATGTCGAGTTGCTTCCAATAATTTCTGAAACAAGCAAAGGAATAAAAGGGTATGATAAGGATTTACGCCCAAAAGACCTTATTAAAATTTGTATAAAAGATGGTGAGGAATATGATGTTGGCAAGTCAGAGTGTACAACACCCCTCTTGATAGGTGGCTATACAATTTACAAAGATAAAGATAAAGATGGTAATAACTATTATATTTCTGCACAAGAAAAACGCATTTCTGATATTGGTATAAGAAATAGTTATGCAAAACATCCAAACATAGAGTTTGATGAAAAAGGAAGGCCATATTGCTTACCTGCTGGAAAAGATGGAAATTATTACAGAATTACAGCTTACACGACCACAGGTGATCCTCAATATGGTGCATTTGAACTTTGGAATGTTGGACCAGATGGTTTGCTTTGTACAGAAGATGACATCTTGTTAAAGGATCCTTCAAGAGCAGCTAAGGAAGATTATCAGCAAGTTCTTAGCCTTACTAGGATGGTTCTAGCAAAAGGCAGGTGCAAGGAAGGTGGATTTATTGTTATTGGCTCCACAAAGTTTTGGTGTAGCG
>CAZCBT010000050.1:0-5154 GCA_964497015.1 Candidatus Woesearchaeota archaeon
CCAAAAATTTCTGAAATGCTATGTCCAACAACAGGTTGATTTTGAGCTAGTGCCAAATAAATACCACTAAAACCTAGAACAAGAATGGAGCATATAAGAATTATATGCCAACGTTTAATGTTTATAACTATCTGCATAAATTAATGAAATTTTAATGGCTTATAAATTTTTCGAATTATTTCTTGCAACAGATAATCACATTCACGTAAGGAGGCCAATTAGACCGCCAATCTGTCCACCACGTGCCAGATTTTACTGCAGATTTACTTCCACCAGAACAGTGCCTATCGCCTATCCAAATACTGTGACTATGACCTTCATTACCACCTGTTTTTCCCACCGCATTAGCATCTGTTACGCCTCTTATGGTTCTTCCATTAAATACCCATTTCATTTCCCATCCTTGGGGGCAACTTGTCGCTGTCGATGAAAAAATGCAAAAACCAGAAGGTATAACCTGGTTTAGACGATCTTCTAAACCTTCTATTTCTTCAATACTATGGCCAAATTTATCTGGCGGTCCTCCGCTTTGATATGCAAAAATTCCAACACCAAGCATACAAATTAACACACAAAGAATTATAAAATGCGTCTTTTTTATGTTTATTGTTATTTCCATTAGTTAACTTAAAAAGTACAAATTTATAAAATTTTTGTTTTTCATTTTCGCTTCTCTTTCCACTTTCTTATTAGCTTAAACAGCTTCTCCCTTGCTTCTTTGCTAAGCTCCTTCAAATCCAATTTTGACAATTCTTTATATTCTTCATCAGAGATTTTACCATCAGCTAATGCCTTGTCGATAACTTTTTTTGCTTCACTACTTAATGCAATCTTATGGACAATTCCCTTCCTTACCTCACCAAGATACTTGTCAAGCCTCCTATCAAGAATATCAAAACTTTGTTCTGTAAGCTTTCCTTTTGAGAAATCCTCTTCTATTTTGTTTTTTAACTCCAATAATTTTGATTCGCACTCTGTCAGATTTCTTTTATTAGTCTCAAAAGTCTGGTTTATTTCTTTGAGATATTTAGAGGTTACTGTTTTTCTTTTTCTTGTGAGTATCCATCCCACTATGCCTGCCAAAGCAACAGCAATAGCAATAAAAGCACTAATCATTTCCCAATCTGTTCCTTTCTCTGGAAAAGCAGTATTATTGATAACAACAATTTCTTTCTCAGTTTCTACAGGTTGGCGCTTCCATGGAGGAACAGCTTGCAAAATAGGCAAAACCAAAATCGCTACCAAGATAATCAAAACAATTAATCTACACTTCATATTTTAATAAATTCCAATTGTGTTTTTATAATTAACGTTTTTGTTTTTTTGGTTTGGTTGTTAAGCTATGACCAAAATGCAAGATTAAATCAAAATTCTGTATTATGCTTGCATGTAAAGGCAAGTCACAAGCACCAAAGCAAGAACCAAGCCATAAAAAGCACCTTGCATCAGTTTCTTTTTCAATTGCATTAACAATTTCATTGGCCTTTGGTTTTAAGCCATCAGGAAGCTGAATTAGTACATTTCTTGCTCTTTCTCTTTTTATTACAAAAATTGCTTGCTTAATAGCTTTTTCTAAATTCATAGAAATAACCAAGCAAATACATTTTTAAACTTTTCAATATTCCTCTTCTTCTGCTTCTTCGTCCTCACCATAATAACCTGCTAAAAATCCATATTCCTCGCTTGTTATTTCATCGTCCATTAACTCTTCAAAAGCTTCTTGTTTTGCCTTTTTTCTAAGCTTCTTTTCTGGCAATGGTATTAGTTCGTCTTCCATTTTATTATTTTTCGCTAGCTTGTATTTTTAAAATTAATTTATATCAAAAATATAAGGTTTATAAGTTATATAAACTCAAAAAAATGAATATAAATTATATAAATTTTATTAGAAAAATAGAAAGTTATATAAATACCAATCGAACGGAAAATTCTATCTCAAAGGGGGAAATGGAACCTAGAAAATTAATTAAATTTGGAAATGGGAGTTATATAATATCTTTGCCCAGAAGTTGGATAAGTAAAAATAAACTCTCGAAAGGCGATGTTATTTATCTAGCTGAAAATTCTAATAACGAGTTAATAATTACTCCAGATTTTGAAGAAAAAAGGGTAAAAAAGGAAAAGACAATAAAAATTGAAAAGCCAAAAGATTTAGATGAGGTATGTAGAGAAATTATTTCTGCATATCTAGAAGATTACAAGATCATTAAAATTGTTGGTAACATCAAGCCTTATAGAAGCGCTATTGAGAATCTTCTAAATAATTTGGTGGCTCTTGAGATAATAGAACAAACTCCAAATAAAATTGTAGCAAAAGACTTCTTGAAAATCAAAGATGTTTCTTTTCCTGAAATAATAAGGAGAATAGATCTCATACTAAGAGTAATGATAAAAACCTCAAAAGAGTGCCTACAAAAAGACAATCTTGAGGAATTGTCAAAGATGGACACCAATGTGAATAAAATGAGATTTCTGCTTCAAAGGGTAATAAAGTCTGCCTTAAAAGAGCCATCTGTTGTTAGGGAAGTTGGTTGTAACAACTCAGAGTTACTTGACTATTGGAAACTTGTAGTAAATTTTGAAAATATTGCAGACGAGTGCAGAAGAATAGCCAGGTTCTTCAAGAAAGGTAAATTTAAGGAGCAAGACAAAAAAGAAATAATGTTCTTATTAAATGAAATTGAAAAGAATTATTTTGATGTTATGAAGGCGTATTATACAAAAAATAAAACCCTGGCCCATAAAGTTGCATCTTATAAAAATAAAATTATTAAAGACTGCGATAAATTTGTTGAGAAATCGAATAATAAATATGCCAGCGCACTTGCAGAAAAGTTAAAGGGCATGGAAAGTTTTGTTAGAAATATTGCTAGAGTTGTAATAGACAAAGCTTGAAAATGGCAAAAAAAGAAAATACGCCTGAAAAAAACTTGAAGATCTTAATTAACCAAAAATTAGGTGATGAACTTGGAAGTATAAGCTCTATTAAGAAACTTCCAAATGTAAGTGTAAAAGCAAACCTATACCATGCGAATTCTACAAAAAAAGGAGAAATAGTAATCAAAACCCCAAAAGAGCTTAATAAACCAGTTAATTATGAAAAAGATACTAAAAGATTAGATTGGATCGGTGTTGAAGGTGGTGCATTAGAACTTTCACAGATTAGGGATTGTGCAACACCAAAATTTTATGGAAGAATATCAGAAAATGGCAAAGCGTCAACAATTATAATAATCGAGTATATCAAAGGAAAAACTTTAGAAACAATTGTACAAAATAAAAAATCAATTAAAAACATTTTAGAGGAAATAACTAACAATCTTATTAAACTTCATATAGATTGGAAAAAGAATGATGGGGAATTTATCTATAAATGCCAATTAGAAAAGCAAAAAGGGTATGCAGATAAATTTGCTAAGTACATCTGTACAATTTATAATTACCTCCATCAACAAGAGCTTTCCCAAGAAAAGAAAAGAAAGATAAAAGAGCTGTTTGAAAATGACATACTAAAATATTTTTCTGAGGTAGAAAATAGACTAAGTGGCATAATTCATAATGCACTTCACCCACAGCATATAATTCAACGCGAAGAAGATAAAAAATATATTTTTATAGATTTAAGTGGCATCTCGTATGGTCCTCTTCTTTTCGACATCTTAGACTTGCTTTATTATCCAAACATAAAAAACAAAATTGCACAAAATGACATTGAAGAATTAGTCAAGTATTATATTAAAGAACAGGTGCTTGAAAAAGAAGATCGCTCTTTTATCGAAAAGGCAGCTCCTTATTTAGCCATATACAGAACTGTTAGAGCCGCTACAAAACCAATACTTTTAAAAAACAATTTTCCTGAAATTTTTAAAAACCTAAAGAAAATTATCCCTAATTATGAAAATTTTCCTACAAGTTATATTGAAACAGTTAAATCTCAACTAGAAAATTACTTTGAAGAAAACAAAGAATATAAAGAATATCTAATAGAGTTATTGTCTTAGTAGTCTATTGTTTCAATAACTTAAAAATTTCTGTTAGATTAAGCTCGAAAGCTGCAACAGGCATTTCTAATGAATAGTTTTCCAGCACAGCAGGATGAATTTCGCCAATATAAGCAACATCTTTGCCTTTAACAGAAATTCTTCCAACTCTGCCAGGAATAAATGAGCCATGCTCTGTTTCACGAATCTCATAGCTTAAACCGAGACTTCTTAATAAGGACTCAAAAATTTGTTTTATCTCTGTAAAGTTTGCTTTGCTATGGCATGTAACAGCTGCTAAGCGCCTTATTTCTGTTAAATCCTTTTTGAAAACAGTTCCTATTTCAAAAATATTTTGTGGATAATCATTGGTTTTATTTGCTTCAAGCACGCTTAATAAATTTGGCACCAACCAAGAACGCAAACAACAATGCTCTTCACTCTTTGAATTCTCAAGCTTTACTAATTGTTGGTTAAGATTCATTTTCTCATTTGTATTTTCTGAAACAAGATGATAAGTACTTACTTCTTGTAATCCTAAGCCAATTAAGATTTCTGCAATTTTTCTTTCAAAATTATACATAACATCATCGCTGGCAATAGTAGCAATTTCCGGTAATTCAGGCTTGAAATTTTCATAACCATAAGCTATAGCAACATCTTCCGCAAGATCGATTTGATGCAAGATATCTGTTCTATAAGAAGGTATCAAAACTGTGCCGTTCTTGTAAGCATAACCCATTCTCTCCAAGCAATCTTTTAATTGTTTTTCATTAAGATTCAAACCAAGTATCTTGTTAATGTAATTCTTGTCAACTTTCATTTTTTCTGGTTTTAAATCAGGTGTTTTGTAAGTTTTATTGCCATAGTGCAACGTCATTGCATAAATTTCACCTTGCATATCAGCTAAAGATGTAACAATAATATTCAAACATTTCTTAAGCACCTCAAAATCAAATCCCGAACATTCAATAAAAACATCTCTTGTTTGCTCTGTTACCTTTCCAGTATCATGAGAGTTGATAATTGGTGGCATACTTAGTATTTTTCCTTGCGAGTCAACAAAAATTGGAAATTTCTTCTTGCCTTCAAGCAAATGAGCATATTCTCTACCAGTAGGATGATATTGTAGAATTTCCAAAGCAGTCATTTCTCTGTCAGCTTCAAGGGGCTT
>CAZCBT010000051.1:0-4911 GCA_964497015.1 Candidatus Woesearchaeota archaeon
ACATTAAAAAGTGTCCTTGTACATATGAGCATTGTGACAAGAAAGGAATTTGTTGTGAATGTATTGCTTATCACCTAGCCAGAAACGAATTGCCTGCTTGCTGTTTCAGCGAAGAAGCAGAAAAAACTTATGACAGAAGTTTTGAAAACTTTGCAAGAGACAAAGGTTTGCTTAAAGAATAAGTTTAACGTTGGTATGGCAAATTTTTAATAATACAATAAGCCCTATAAATTTGTTCCAAGAGAATTATTCTTGCTAGCTGATGTGAGAATGTCATTTTTGATAAGCTTAACAAAACACTTGCTTTCTTTTTAATCGCTTCACTAATACCATAAGAGCTTCCTATAACAAATGTTATCTCAGGGCTTTTTTCAACAATTCTTGCAAATTCTTCTGAGCTTAAAAGCTTGCCTTCTTCTGCAAGCACGATAATGTTTCCTTTTATTTTTGGAACAATTTCTTTTTCTTCTTTTTTAAGTATTTCTTTTGCAGAGTTTCCTTTGGCTTCTTTAATTTCTATAATCTCTATTTTTGTAAAAGGTTTAATTTTCTTTAAGTATTCTTTTTCAAGAATTTTAAATTCTTCCTTTAACTTGCCAATACATATTATTCTCATTCTATAAATCTCTGATTAAGTTCATCCCATGTATTGTCAAGCACAGCTTCTACTATCTTGCCACCTTTAATAACAATTTTTGCTACATGCTTTGTTATAACCTGTGCAAGTAATTGACCAGATCTATTGCCATAGCCCGCTTGTCTACATTCAAATTCATACCAAAATTCCCAACAATCCTTGCAATCAAGTTTTGTAAAATTTTTCAATTTTAATGTTTGTTCTATTCCATCAAAAGAAAATGTTGGCGAGCCCTTAACAAATTCTCTTGCCATGTTTTCATATTTTTCATAATTGTTTTTGGAATATTCAAGCTGTGCACAACCCCAGAATATTAGGATTGCTATGATCAATATCCAAAATTTTCTCATTTTTTAAATGTTCTTGCTAAGAGCCCTGCTGAGAATGCTAAGCAAAAAGTGTAGATGTAAGTGGTTATTGCTTTTCCTACAATAACTTGTGCAGGTTCTTGGGGCTTTATGGCAAGTCCTAAGAGTGTGGGAATTAAATAAATAATAACCGAAATTAAAAATGCTATCAGGAACTCCAACCTAAAAATTCTTTTTGAAATCTTTTTAACAGCAAAACCTTTCTTGATCTTTTTTTCTTTTAAAAAATTAAGTATTCCACCTATGGAAAAATATGTGAAAAAAGCTATCCAGATCATACTTGGAATGATCGAATAAACAACAAAGAGATTTTTCTTCAACATTAAGCTGAATCCAGCAAGCGTTATTATGGGTAGGTATCCTATTAAAAAATAAACGAATGACACAATAGACATAAAAAAACCTGTAATTAAAAAAGTGAAAACAACTTTAAAACTAGAAAACTCTTTATTTTTTAATATACTCCTTGCCCATTCGCCAATAAATCCGTAGCCTATTAAACTAATTGCAATTGCTACTAATGTTACAATAATGCCGTAGCTTAATATAACACTTATACTCTTGTCTCTAAAAAAGAAAATCGAAAGCGCTATCAAATTTGGAAAATAAAAAAATAAAAATGCTATACTTATATCTTTCAAGTTTTTATAACAATCTATTGCAGATTCCTTAATGTACTTTAAAATTTCTTTCATCCTGCTTCCTTAACGAGATTTACACCACTTACTATACCCCAAATCCATGCACCAATCATCATTGGTATGCCGAGAATGGCACCTATTAGTGTTAATGTTAATAAAAACCCGCATACCCAAATAACTATCTGCGCTATTCCTGTTGATTTCTTGCCTGCAATTAATGTTCCTAGTCCTGGTAGAACTAAGATATTCAATATCAATCCCGCAATCGCTAACCCTAAATTCTTTTTCTGTTTTGGCATACAATTTCTTAGAAAATTCTAACTTAAAAATATTTTGGTAATTTTTATAAACCTCGGTATACTTTTATTTTCATGAAACCAATAATCGGATTAGAAATTCATGTTCAGCTTAACACCGATACTAAGCTTTTTTGCTCTTGCACAACGCAAGCAAAAAAACCAAATTCTGCATGTTGTCCAGTTTGCTTAGGAATGCCTGGTAGCAAGCCTGTGCTTAATAAACTTGCTTTAGATTATGGTTTAAGACTGGCTTTAGCGTTGAAATGCAAAATAGCTAAGCAAGCAATCTTCTCAAGAAAAACTTATTTCTATCCAGACATGAGCAAAAATTACCAAATTACCCAATATGAAATTCCCCTTGGTTTCGATGGTTATCTTGAGGTTAATGGCAAGAAAATAAGAATAAAGCGCATTCATCTTGAGGAAGATCCAGCTTCTTTGATTCATAAAGGTAGTATTGTTTTAATCGACTACAACAGAAGCGGAATTCCTTTAGTGGAGATAGTTACCCAGCCAGATTTGAATTCCGCTTCAGAAGCAAGAGATTTCTTAAAAAAGCTTGTAACTGTGCTTAATTATTTAGGCGTTTATGACGAGAATAAATGCGTTGTTAAAACAGATGCCAACATTAGCTTAGAAGGACATGCAAGAGTGGAAATCAAAAACATTTCCGGGTTTAAAGAAATAGAAAATGCTTTAGCTTATGAAATAGAAAGACAAAAACATCTTTTGAAAGAAGGCCAAGAAGTTACTCGTGAAACGCGTGGCTGGGATGCTGACAAAGGTGTTACATTCTTCCAAAGGAGCAAAGAACTTGAGGAAGAATATGGTTATATTGTTGACACAGACCTTGTGCCTATAGGGCTAAGCAAAGATTTGCTGGCTAAGGTAAAAGAGCAAATTCCAGAACTTGCACATGAAAAAGTAGAGAGATTCATTAAGCAGTATAAAATTAAACGCGATGACGCAGAAGCTTTAGCTTCTGAATTGTTGTTAGCTGATCTCTTTGAAAAGGTTGCAAAAGAAATCAATCCCATACTTGCTGCAAGATGGCTAAGGATAGAACTTGTAAGGGTTCTCCACTACAATGAAATTGATTTGCATAAGCTTGAAATTGACGAAGCCCATTTAATTGAACTCTTGAAACTTGTTGAGAGCAAACAAATCACAGAACCAACAGCGAAAAGGTTGCTTGAAATGCTAATCGAGAAGCCTTTTTCTCCAAAAGAGTATGTTGAAAAACATGGCCTGAAAATGATTTCCTCTAGTCAAGAAATAGAAAAACTATGCAAAGAAGCAATAGAAGCAAATCCAAAAGCTGTTGAGGATTATAAAGCTGGTAATGAAAAAGCTTTGCATTTTATTGCAGGTTATGTTATGAAGCTAACAAAAGGAAAAGCAAAGCCTCAAGAGGTTTATAAAATATTAGATAAGCTTTTAAAAGGATAATGGGTCCGGCCGGAATCGAACCGGCGACCTTCGCCTCGTAAGGGCGACGTCATTTGTGTTTTGCTAGCTTTTGCTTAGCAAATAACCACTAGACCACGGACCCAAAAGTAAAATAAAACCAAAGATTTAAAAAGTTTTGCGTTTTTTGTTTTCTGGTAAAATGCCAGATACGCCAGAAATGCCAGAAATGCCTGAAATACCAAAACTTCCAGAAATTCCCAAGGAGGTTAAAGAAAAACTTGAGCAACTTAAAAAAGATATTGAAAAGTTTAAGGAAAGCTTAATTAAAAAAGATAAAGAAAAAAGGGTTATTGGTGTTGCCTTGCTGCCACCAACAAATATAGATCGTCTCAAACAAGAAGCAGCCGAAGAAGGAAAAGAGCTATCAAAAGAAGAAGTAGAAGCAGAGAAACAAAAAATAAATGTTCTTGTTTTAGTTAATTCCGATAACTTGAAAGATCCTGTTTCTTTCATGCAGAAAATAACAAAACTTATTAATGACGCAGCAAAAGAGGTCAATCCAAGAATAGCGCCAAAAGTTGTTACATTGTATGACATAAGAGAATCGTGTTTTGAAGGAAAATATGATGTCTTACAAACAATAGCAATGTCTGCTCCCTTGTACGATCCGCTTGATGTTCTTTCCGCATTGAAAATAGCAGAAGTTCACAAAACAATGGTTTTAAAGAAGTTTGAAAAATATATTGTTTGTTACGTTGGCGCTGGTTCTTTGTTTAGGGGCGAGAAGTCTGGAGATATAGATGTTTATATTGTTGTTGATGATACTGATGTTAAGAGAATGCCAAGAACTGAGCTAAAGGACAGGCTAGGCGCAATCATTAGAATGATGGGTATGCAAGCAGCTGAAATTACAGGTGTTAAGAAAAGCTTTCATATTCAAACTTATATTTTAACAGACTTCTGGGAAAGTATAAAAGATGCAAATCCTGTAATCTTTACATTCTTGCGTGATGGCGTGCCGTTGTTTGACAGGGGCATATTTATGCCATGGAAATTGTTGCTAAAGATGGGCAGGATCAAGCCATCTTTAGAATCAATAGAAATGCAAATGGAAGTTGGTGAAAGATTGATGGAAAGAACAAAATACAAGTTACTAAGTGTAATTGGCGAGGATCTTTATTGGGGATTAATAAATCCTGCTCAGGCCGCCTTAATGCTTTATGGCTTGGCTCCACCTACGCCAAGAGAAACAATAAAACTTCTTGGAGAAATTTTTGTTAAGAAAGAAAAAATCCTGGAAGAAAAGCATGTAAAAACACTTGAAAAAATTTTTAAATATTACAAAGACATAGAACACAGAAAGATTAAAGAAGTTTCTGGAAAAGATATAGACCAGCTACTTGAAGAAGCAGAAGAATACTTAAAAAGTATCAAAAAGGTTTTCTCACAAATACAAAAGAAAAAAGATCAACAAAACGTTAATGAAACCTACAAAGCTTGTGTAAAATTGGCAAAAGATATTCTTGAAGCTAATGGTATCAAAGCCACAGAGCAAA
>CAZCBT010000052.1:0-4760 GCA_964497015.1 Candidatus Woesearchaeota archaeon
CGACGATCAATCGGTCAATTCCAGATATGACCTTTTTCTCTCCCTCCACTCTGTAAGAACTTTCTTTGTCTTTCTCTGAGCGAGCAATCTTATTTTTTAAAAGAGACAACGTGTGGAACATATGCATAACGGGAACATCCCATGCTTTTTTTAACTCCAATGCGGCTAACCCCGACAGCCAGTAATGACTGAAGATCAGGTCATATTCCATTCCCTTGTCCTTTGAAAATTTAAGATAGTTCACTATATCATTTCCACTGCTGTGTTCTATTCCTAAAAGAGTTTCCATATTTGTTTTTGCATAGTATTCAAAAAAATTCAATCTCGAAAGTAAAGCAACCATAGCAAGAAATTCCGAATCTACAAAACCCAATTTAAGTTGGGCTTCTAAATTTCTGCCAAGCTCTTCTGCGTTGTTTATCCCTGCAACAGATACTCTTGCTTCTTCCTCTGGTGGAAGTTCTTGAAAATATAGACATTCTCCACCCAAAAATTTAAATCCCCTATCTTTATTGCCTGTAGGATATATTTTTATTTTAAAGGGCACATTGTTTTCCATTAAGACTTTAGCATGGCCAAGCTCGTGATTGGCTAATGTTATTAATAAAGCTCCATAAGCCTCAGGAATGAGTTTTGATTTCTCTTCAAGTGGACATCTTATCTTTTTAACGATTTCATAAAATTTTGATTGTTTATCAGCCCTTTTCGATTTTGAAAAAGATGTAAATGGTGCTAAAGAAACAGCTACTGCTAATGCATAGGGCATTGCTTTCTTTAAGATTTTCTTTAGCATTTTCCTTGAAATAGATGTTATTTCTATTTATAAATTTTACTACTAATAAGTAAATACCAAAAGGATTAGCAAAAACAGAACAACCATTCTTAGCTTAAAAAAGAAAGGGTAGTCCCCCGGGAGGGATTTGAACCCCCAACCTCACGGGATCAGCGCAGGCTATCTGTTTTTCATCTTTGCCTAGATGGCACATCAAAACAGCGAACCCTACAGCCGTGCGCTCTGCCATTGAGCTACCGGGGGTGTTGAAATGAAGGGTAGAGGATTTAAAAATTTTTCCTTAGTCATTTTAATCTTGTTAAGAATATTGTCCCTTTACCTTATATTTCTCAGAGCTGAGAATATCTTCTATTTCCTTTGTGAAATTTTTATCTCTTGGCTTAAAGAGATAATACAAAAACATTCCGAAAATTATAACAATAAAAATCTTTAATGAAAGATTCATTTTAAACTCCCACCTTATTAGACTTAACAATGATTATTTTCTTTTTCTTTTCGTATCTTGCTAGAGTAGGCGGAATGGGTATTTTTCCTATTACTTTTGCTTTAGTCTCAAGCTTGTAGCTAAAAACTCTTTCTTCTTTTGGACTTAATTCGTCTATTTTCCATACAAGCGTTAGTGCACCACCACTTTTATACATCTTTGATGGTTTTAAAGTTCCAAATTCTTTTGGTGCTTCTAAAAACGGAACCCTTTCCATAATCTTTATATCTTTAATTTTCTTTTTACTTTTGTTAATAACATTTATTAAAACTTTTAATTTCGCAACCCCTTTTTCTGGTTTTAATGCCAGTACTCTTTTTTTAACAATAATGTCCTTCTTAAATTTAAATCTTAATAAAACTATAACAACAGACAATACAACAATAATTATTAGTGGAGTTCTGTAATTGGTTTTAATTGTAATGGTTGTGCTTTCTTCTGGTTGTAAGGAAATTTGCCATATATAAATA
Organism: Candidatus Woesearchaeota archaeon; assembly: GCA_964497015.1. Classification (GTDB taxonomy): domain Archaea; phylum Nanobdellota; class Nanobdellia; order SCGC-AAA011-G17; family JAFCDX01; genus CAZCBT01. The sequence continues at coordinate 1,748 of CAZCBT010000052.1, forward strand.
TAGGTACCATCCTTTTTTGTTACAATATCTGGTTTTGGATTTGTTGACGTGATAATCTTTTTAAATAAAGAAAATTCTCTTGTAAAATTCTCTGTTACTAAAGCATTACCAGTGTTACGTTTTTCTATAATTTCTTTTTTAATAAGCAAAGAACTTTCCTTGGTTGAAATTTCTGTAAGGCCCTGATATCTTGCAACAACAATGTTAAAACTTGCATTTGAAATAATTTTTTTGTCCTTAAAGAAAATAACATTTACACTATAGTTTCCTTCTTCTGTATCTGGGTTAAGAGAGATTTTATATTCTAGAGTAGCATTTCCATAAGGAGCTATGCTAAACATCTTTGAACTTTTAAAAATGCTTGATTCAAGATTTGCTGTAATGTTTTCAAAACTTGCACCATAATTGTTTTCAAGTTCAAGAACAATCCTTGCTTCCCTTCTTGGGTCTATTTCAGGAGCTATAAAATTTATATCAAAAAGCTTGCTCGGGTCCATTACTATAACCTCAAGCCCTATAACCTTTTCTTCTTCGCTAAGCCTACCAGTTGCTTTTAAAAACACATTATATCTTCCTGGAGTGAGTTTTGGTGAGGGCTTTAAATGAATCTTTTTGAATTCCTGTTGGCCTGGCTCGAGCCACAAACTAATAACACCTTCCACTAAAGAAAATTCTTTATATTCAAGCAATGAAAGCTGTACAAGATCTGCTGTATTTTGATTATTTTTAACTCTAATTTCAAATTCCGCTGTTTCATTTGGCATAACAAATTTTGTTGGCTTGTCTTTGTAAAGCAATATGCCTGCTGCATTACAAATATTCACAACAAAAAATGCGAAAATCAAAAATACAAGGAATCTTTTCATGTAATTTTAAAAATCAGAATTGTATATAAAAGTTTTGTTCTTCATGATTCACAACATCAAAACCTTTAAATACCATGGAAATTAAAATTTAAACATGGATGTTCTTGCAAGCAACAAGAAAGTTGTTCTTCTAGGGAATGAAGCCATAGCAAGATCTGCTATTGACGCTGGCATGCAATTTGCTTCCGCTTATCCAGGCACACCATCAAGCGAAATAGGTATGACTATTGCCAAAGTTGCTAAAGATCTTAACATTTATTTTGAATTTTCAACTAATGAAAAAGTTGCTTTTGAAGCTGCAGCAGGAGCAGCCTTTTCTGGCATACCAAGCCTTGTTTGCATGAAACATTTCGGCTTTAATGTAGCTTCTGATGCTGTTATACCTGTTGCTTATCTCGGCGTTAACGCGCCTTTGGTAATTGTTTGCGCAGACGACCCAGATTGTTTTGGTTCAGCACAATCCGAGCAAGATTCAAGATATTATGCAAAACTTGCTGGATTGCCCATGCTTGAGCCTTCAGATCCAGAAGATGCTTATTTCCTAACTAAACAAGCATTTGAAATTTCAGCAAAGCATAAAATTCCTGTAATGTTAAGAACAACAACAAAAGTTAGCCATGCCATACAAACAATAAAACTTCCAAAACTAAAAAAGAAAAAAGCAAAAAAAGGATTTTTTAAAAAGGACATTAGCCATTACTATAACATCAGACCCAATTTACAAGAATTGCACAAGAAACTTCTTGAAAAATTAAATTCTATAGAAAAGGAATTCAATTTTTTGAACAAAATTTACAACAACAAAAATTCAGCTTGTGGAATAATCTGTTCAGGTGTTAGCTTTGATTTGGTTATGGAAATTTTACAAGAAATTAACAAAAAGATTCCAATTGCCAAACTTTCCTTAACTTGGCCTATCAATCAAAAGTTTATTGCAAATTTCATAAAAAACAAGCAACGCGTGCTTGTTGTTGAAGAGCTCGAACCAATTATAGAAGATTTTGTTAAGAAAACAGCCAAAGAAATAAATCCAAAACTAGAAGTTTATGGAAAAAATATCTTGCCAAGGAATGGTGCTTTTGATATTTCTAAAGTAAAAAACGCAATTCTAAAATTCCTTAACCAAAAAATAAAACCAAAAAAAGAAATAAAATTTAGCTTTAAAATTCCAAAAAGATTTCCGACGTTTTGCCAAGGTTGTCCACATAGAGCAACTTTCTATGCTGTCAAGCAAGTTGTTCCAAGAGACACGATATTTGCAGGCGATATTGGTTGTTATATGCTTGGTATTTACAAGCCATATGAAATGCAAGATTTTATTATTTGCATGGGTGCTTCCGAAGGTGTTGCCCATGGTATAAACAAAGCTTCTAAACAAAAACCAGTTGTTTTTATTGGGGATAGCACATTTTTCCATGCAGGAATGCCTGCCTTGCTAAACATAAAATACAACAACTCTAAACCACTTGTTATTGTGATGGACAACAGAATAACAGCCATGACCGGCCATCAACCTTGTGCCACTACAGGCAAAACAGCTTTAGGAGATGCATCACCATTAATAAATCCAGAAGATGTTGCAAAAGCTTTTGGAATAAAAAATGTTGCTGTTGTTAATCCTTACAATCAAAAAGAAATTATGCAAAAAGTAAAAGAATTCTATTCCAAAGATGAGCTTGCTGTAATAGTTTCTAGGGCGCAATGCAGGCTTCTAACAATGCGAGAATTCAAAAAGAAAAACATCCAACCAGTAAAGTTTCAAATAGATCAAGATGTTTGCAAGAAATGTGGAATTTGCACTGATAAGTTTTCATGCCCTGCTATAGAGAAGCATGTTGTAAATGGAAAATTATTCTTTACCATCAATCAAGATCTTTGTTGGGGCTGTGGTGTTTGCTCACAAATATGCCCTGCTAAAGCAATTAAGCCGTCAAAACTTTTAACTAAAAATAAAAACAAGAAAAAATGAAATTTGACATTTACATCGCAAGCGTAGGAGGATTAGGAGCTTTAACAACAAGCGTAATAATAGCAAGGGCAGCAGACTTACAAGGATATTATGTTAAAGGCTTCCAGCTGCATGGGCTTGCTCAAAGAAGTGGTTCTACTGTTGCTATGGTAAGAATTGGCTCTGAAAAAGAAGTAAA
>CAZCBT010000053.1:0-4313 GCA_964497015.1 Candidatus Woesearchaeota archaeon
ATAATCAATGTTTCCAATCTTGGAAATTTTGTAACAGCAGGTGGCAATAAGCTGCTCAACTCATAGTTCATATCTGACGTATAAAGCAAGTTATGCAACCCTTCACCAATATGCAAATGCGCCATCGCACTACCCAAAGTATGGCCAGATTGATAAAGGGTAAGCCTTACATCCGGTGTAATGTCTGTTACTTCTTCGTAATTCAAGCAAATAGTATGCTTTACCATATTTTTGATATCGCTACTGCTGTATAATGCCTTCTTTGCTTCTTTTTGAGCAATAGAAATAAAATCTAAACAAAGCAAGGCCATAATGTCCCTTACTGGCTCCGTGCAATATGTTGGTCCTTTATAGCCTACCTTATAAAGCATAGGTATCATAGCCATATGATCAATATGAGCATGTGTAGCAATAACAGCATCTATTTCTTTGATATCAAATTCTGGAGCATCTAAATAAGGAAATGCTTCATTTCCAGAAGCAGCAACATTAATTCCACAATCAAGCAAAATTCTTGACTCTGGTGTTTGCAATAACAAGCAACTTCTTCCAACTTCTCTAGCAGAACCAAGAAAACTTACCCTAACCCATTCATGTTTTCGCTCACGCTTATAACCTTCATAAATTCTTTTTCCAACTGCATGTAAAAATTTTTTTCTGTAATCATTATTTTCATACAAAACCTTTCTTATACTTTCTATTATCATAGATCTTATTGCAGGTGTTCTTTTAATCACAGGAACCCAAAATGTTTGCTTTCTGATTTCCTTTAGTATTTCACCACCCTTACCAATAGCAACACCAGGTTTTTTAACCTCTATATACACAACACTTCTCTTTGGATCAAAGTTAATGTTTGTTAATCCGCATTCTTCAGGCAAAAGTTCTTCTATTATTTTTCTTGCTTTCTCTTCATCAACAAGCAAAGAAGCATCACACCTAACTTCAATACGCTTCTTAATTTTATCAACTATTTGTCTAATGATTCCATTATGATCAAGAAAGAATTTCTTGCTTTTTGTATAGAGCACAATATTTGCACCTTCAAAAAATGTTTCACTTATTTCAGCATCTTCTGGCAGACTCTTGAGTACTTCATCCAAAATCTTTACCATTTTTAGAATTTTTTACAAGAGAACATTATGCCTTAATTCTCAAATCCTTTGCAAGTACCCTTTTAACACCTTCTTTTGTGATGGTTACAACCTCTATTCCATCACCTGAAAAGACATCTCTTTGTAAGGCAATATTTATAGCTTTAACACAAAGATTAACAGCTTCGTTTATTGGCATATCTTTTTTGTATTGTGCATCAAGAATAGAATATGCTCCTCCTATGCTACCAGAACCAGAAGCAAGATAATCTTCACATTCGGTAACACTACCATCTGGGAAAACATCATACAAATGAAATCCGCTATCATCCTTACCACCAAGAATGAAATGCGCCACCCCAGGAATTGTGGAAAACTTTCTAATGTTTTGATAAACCATTCTTCCAAGTAAATTTGCCGCTTCTCTTACACTGCAACTTTCTTCTGCTCTCATTTCCTTAATTTTTAACTCTGCTTTTAACAACTTAACAAGCAACTGAACATCAGAGACCATTCCTGCTGAAGTAACTGCTATGCTGTCGGTTATTGTAAAAATCTTGTCAGCTTTGTGGCTGATAACATAACCAGATCCGATTGTGGCTCTTTTATCAGAGCCAAGCACTATACCTTCTTTACAAACTATTCCTACCGTGGTTGTTCCTGTTTTTAAAACATTAGAGTCTTGCATTTTAGAACCAGGTTTAAACCAAGGGTTTTTAATTGTTTATAAAGGTTTCGATTAGATAAAATCGCAAACTTCTTTTTGGATCTTATCAAGAAACTTCTCTATGCTTGATGCTACCGAAAGCATTTGTGGCCAAATTTCTTTTTTATCCAAATCTTTTAGGTTCCGTTCATAAGCACTTAAATATGTTTTTATGCTATCAACAATTTTTTTGAGATTTTCGATAACTTTATTTAACAAATTTAAATTTTCAATAGCCTCTTCGAATTTTCCTTTCTTAATGCTTCCTATCGCCTTTTCTACGAGCACAGGACCGCTAAACTTAAATGCTAATTTCCTCCACTCATTTATCTTCTCTAAACAATGTTCAAATTGATAAGTTCCCCCTTTTAATTTTTCTAAAGAAGCTACAAGTTCTTTTTTGATTTCTTCTTTTTGATACGATTCTAGATCTTTTTTTTGGTTTAAATAACCTATAATAGTTCTTATCTTTAGATTGTAGTCAACGAGAAGTTTTTGAAGCTCCCCAACATTTTTTAAAGCCACATTTGTCCTAACAAGCTCGTCATCAATATGGACTCTAGCAGCTTTTTCATCATGATGTTCAAATTCATCTTCTATTATCCTTAATGCTGCCTCGCCCATTTAAAATTTTTAAGTTTTAATTTATAAAAGCTTTTTTATTTTCAATTTTCTAACCTTATCTTTTAAGAACTCTCCTCTAAAGACTTCTTTTTTTAGATATTCCTTTATTGTTCTGTATTTTCTTGGAATCTTAACGCAAATTCTTCCTTGCTTCTCAAAAATTTCGTGATCATGCCATTTTTCCTTAAATCTCTCTACATGGTATTCTTCTTTCAATGGTGGGCCTATATGCACAACAAACTCTGGAAGCTCACGTCTCACAACCTTATACCAAAATAAAGCATTCTTGTTTGGCCAATACCATCCAGAATCTATTACAATAAGGTCTTTCAATTTTGATTTAATAAAGTTAAAAGCCCTTACCAAATTACATCCAGCAATGTCCTTTCTTGCCTTAATGGGTTTTGCTTCTATAACGATACTTTTCTCTGGAATTTTTATTTTCTTCTCAAAAAATTCTATGCTTGGATTTTCAAGAAATTTTATGCAATGTTCTTTAAATTTCAAGAATTTTTCTTTTGACAAGGCTGCAGCAGCATTTCTACCTGGTTGAATTGGATCTATAACAATAAGCGGCGAGATCTTTGAGGGGTTTAAAAATTTTAGGACATCTCTTTTTTTGTTAAAAGTTATTACGCTAAGCTCTCTCCATTTTGATGCAGCCTTAACAAGGTTTAAAAACCCACCATATTTTATTGTAAGCAATTCCAACACATAACCAGAAAATCCCCTAATGTAAGATTCTGCACCATAACAATTTGCCGCCTTACAGAAAGCTTTTGCCAATCTAATCTCATCCTGCAATTTTGGATTTTTTTGAATCGCTTCACAAACAAATTTTACATGCAAAGGACTTACATCCATTATGTTGCCAGCCTCTTGTGGTGTAGAGATTTTTAACACAGGTACAATTTCAAAGAGATAACCATATTTTTTAACTTGAAAATAATCCCTACTTGCAGGAATTCTTTTAACAAAGAAAAATGCTTTCCTTATCATCTTTTCTAACAAATCTGAAATGTTCCTTGAAGTAAGCTTCTTTGGGAACATAACAAAAATATCTATATCATGAATATCTTTTATCCATGTTCCCTTAGCAACGGAACCCCCCGGCAATGCAACACACCCAACAAGTTTTGTGTCGAGTTTTGCAAGAAATTTTTCAACCTTTCTCTGTAGCTTTCTTTCATTCTTTTCAGAAGGCTTAACAAGCTTTAAAGCTTTTTCCAAGACTTTTTCAATTTCCATTAAAAATTTAAAAAATAAAAAGAATAAAAATGTTTCTAAAAAAGATACTGCTGTTGGCAAAAAAGCCCATTTATCTTATCTTGATAGTTTTTATAAGAAAAGATATTTAAAGAAATAAATTTTCTAAGAGTTATGACAGGTGCAGCAGAAGGCAAGTATTTGCTTAAGGGCAATAAAATCTACATCCACGAAAAAGGCAAATCCCTTGCAAGAATTACGCACATAGACATAGAAGGCAGTATTGCAAAAATAATCAAACCAGGAGAAGTAACTTTTATTAAAGGCAAACCTGGTGGTGTGTTTATAGCGTTGAAAAAAGAAATGATAGAAAGGGCTGAAAAGCTAATTAAAAAGCAAAAGAGATAACTTTTTGAAAGGCAATTTCTTAACCACTCTTGAGTAATGCTAATAGAAAGTTTTATAAATGAATTATACACTACTTCTTAGTAGTATAAAATGAGAATCTTTGTTGTGGGGACAATATTGCTGCTGGCAATTTTACTTAGTTGTATTAGTCTGGCTTCTCTACCAAAACAAGAATTACCTGCTGCAAGAAATTCTTTAGAACTACCATCGCCAGCTGATAGAATCAAAGAAGACCAAATTTTAGTTTACGAAGATATGATAATTATTAAATTAAG
>CAZCBT010000054.1:0-4216 GCA_964497015.1 Candidatus Woesearchaeota archaeon
ACCAGCACCCCAAGCTGGCGTGATAGTCCAAGCTACACTACGGCCCCAAAATGGGCCCGCCCGGATTCGAACCGGGATCGAACGGTTTCTTCTTGCTAACCGAAGCCGTCCATGCTATCCATTACACCACGGGCCCTTTAAAAGGAAGCAAAATCTATTTATATATGCTTTCCTTTTTGCTCACATGGATAAAATTTTCAATCCAAAAAGTGTTGCTGTTATTGGCGCTTCTGCTAAACCAGGCAAGGTAGGAAATGTTTTGTTAAGAAATCTAAAGGAAGCAAAAAAATTCAAGCTATTTCCAATCAACCCACATGAGAAGAAAATTCTTGGACTGAAATGTTATCCAACTGTTAAAGATGTTAGCTTGCCCATAGATCTTGCTATAATTGCTGTGCCTGCTGATGTAGTGCTTAATGTTGTTAATGATTGTGCGGAAAAAGGAATAAAGCATTGCATAATCATTACTTCTGGATTTAGCGAAATAGGAAACACAAGGCTTGAAAATAAGCTTAAAAAATTACTTATTAAAAATAATATAAATGCTGTTGGCGTTAATTGCTTGGGTATCTACGACGCCCATTCCAAGCTTGATAGTATTTTTATTCCTAAAGAACGCATGCATAGACCATCAAAAGGAAGTGTTGCATTTCTATGCCAATCTGGGGCTATTGGTGCAGCAATTCTTGATTTGCTTGCTATGCAGAATTATGGTGTTTCTAAGTTTATTTCTTATGGAAACGCTACCGTGCTTGATGAAAGTGATTATTTAAGATACCTTGCAAACGATCCTAAAACAAAGATTATATGTTTTTATTTGGAAGCTGTCAAAGACGGAAAAAAATTCATTAAAGTTGTAAAAAAATTGACAAAGAAAAAACCAATAATTGCTCTCAAAGGTGGCATAACAGAAGAAGGTGCAAGGGCGACACTTTCCCATACAGGAAGTTTAGCTGGTTCGCCAAAAGTTTACGAAGGAGTTTTCAGGCAATTCAACATTATTCAAGCTAATTCATTAAAAGAAATGTTTAACATAGCAAGAATACTTGACAAATGTCCTAAGCCAAAAGGTAATAAAATACAAATCATAACAAATGGTGGCGGATATGGGATTTTAACAACAGATTGTATAGTTAAAAATAGCTTGAAACTTGCCAAACCAACAAAAAGCACAAAAGAAAGACTTATTAAAAAATTTCCAAAGAATGTTATTGTTGCGAATCCTATTGATTTGCTTGGCGATGCAGATGATATGCGTTACAAACTTGCATTAGATACTTGCATAGAGGACAAAAACATAGATATAATTGTACTTATAATCCTTCCCCAAACACCCTTACTTACAAAAAATCTTGTTAGCGTTTTTAAAGAAGCAAAACAAAAAAGCGATAAGCCAATAATTGCTATTCTAACTGGAGGCAACTACACACAAGAAATCAAAAAAGCAATAGAGCAACAAGCACAGATTCCTTGCTTCGATTTCCCAGAAGAAGCCATAATCTCTTTAAAAAAGGTTCTTTTGTATTACAACTTAATTTAAGTTTTTCTCTTGTATCTTCCTCTTTTTTCAACTTGCTTCAATCTTTCAAGAACCTCATTAAAATTTTGGGACTTTTCTTTGTAACCTTCAAGAAAGTGGTGATAGCTTTCTTCAAAATGTTGGTAATGCTTACTTTCCAGTGCTTGCTTAAACAAGTGAATATCTACAGCTTTATCTTCTGTTTTATTCGAAACAAATCCAAGGCCAAAATCAATAAAATAAATCTCTTCATCTTTTAAAATCATATTAGAAGTTGTTAAATCTCCATGGATAATGTTATTGTTATGCAAAATCGCAACATTATTTCCTATGATTTTTAAGATTTTTTTCCTTTCATTTTCGGGAAGTTTATCAAGAACATCAGAAATCTTTTTCCCTTCTATAAATTCCATTTCTATAACAGCTTTGTCCTCATTAACATTCAAAATTCTTGGAACGCTTATAAGCTTGGAAGATCTTTCTATTAATTTAGCTTCGTATCTTGTTCTGTATTTTCTTAGCTTTTTGTCTATTTCATCGATTCTATAAAATTTCTTAATTCTTTCTTTTACAAGTTTTCCATTTTCTTTTCTAAGAATTGCTTCCGCTCCTTGGGCTATAACTTCCATTTTTAAAATGGTAATTTGCCTTTTAATTTCAATTTTTTGAGCATTTTTTCCATGTCTTTTTCTTTTGGTGTACCTTTCATGAGTTTCATCAATTTCTTTGCTTGTTTATACTGTTTTATTAATTCTCTAACATCTTGAACACTTGTACCAGAACCTTTAGCAATCCTTTCCATTCTTGAACTGTTTAAAATTTCTGGATTTTCGAGTTCCTCAACAGTCATGCTTTGCATGATGTACTTCCATTTTTTTAATTTTTCCTCTTGTACTTGAAAGATCTCCCTTGGGAGTTTTTCTTTTAGCATGGACATTCCTGGAATAAGTTCAAGCAACTTGCTAATAGGCCCCATCTTGCTTACCGCTTCCATTTGTTCATAGAGGTCTATTAAATTAAATTCGCCTTTTAGAAATTTCTTTTTAAGATCTTCTGCCTTTTCTTTTGTAATAACTTCTTCTGTCTTTGATAGTAATGCTTCCAAATCTCCCATACCAAGCAACCTTGAAACAAAACCTTTGGGATTGAATTCCTCTATGTCTTCAAGCTTTTCACCAGTGCCAATAAATTTAACTTTAGCTCCAGTGGTAGCACATGCTGTTAATGCACCACCAGCTTTTGCAGAACTATCCATTTTTGTAATAACTATTCCTGTTATTGCTCCAACTTTGTGGAATGCTTCTGCTTGGTTTTTGGCTGCTTGTCCTATATCAGCAGAAATCACAAGCAATGTTTCTTGTGGTTTTATATGCTTATGGAGGTTTTCGAGTTCTTTTATGAGGTCTTTTGACAAAGCATCTCTTCCTGCTGTATCTATAAGTAGAATATCAAATTTCTTAACAGCGTCCTTAAATTTATTCCATATCTTCAAGGGATCTTTTTCTTTTTTGTCAATAAAACATTGAACATTTGCTTTTTTGCTTATTTGTTCAAGTTGTTCAGGCGCTGCTGGTCTATGGACATCTAAGCCAACAGTTGCAACTTTATAGCCTTTCTTTGCATAATATCTTGCAAGCTTTCCAATTGTTGTTGTTTTTCCACTGCCGAACAACCCAACAAACATGATTTTGAAGGGCTTTTCTTTGATTTCAATTTTAGATTTTTCTTCGCCAAGGAGTTTGACAAGTTCCTCATAAACAATTCTTATCAAATGTTCCCGTTGTGAAACACCTGTTGGTGGCCTTTCCTTTAGAGCACGTTTTTTAATTTGCTCAGTTAACTCAAAAACAAGTTCAACATTGACATCAGCATACAATAATGCTTTTTGTATATCCTTTATTAATTCATTTACCAGTTTTTCGTCAACAAATAATGATTTAGCAATTTTCCTTAAAGTTTCCCTTAACGAGGAGCCTAGCTTTTCTAATACCATTTTAATTTATCCAAGGGACTAGAAACCTTTTTAATTATTTTGTTTGAAACTTTTGTATAGATTTGCGTAGAGGCAATCCATGAGTGGCCAAGGAGTTCTTGGATTATTCTAATATCTGTACCACTTTCAAGCAAATGCGTAGCAAAACTATGCCTTAGCGAATGTGGGGTTACCCTTTTTTTAATGCCCGCCTTTTTAGCAGCTTTTTTTACTATTTCTTGGCACGTCCTTGAGCTTAATGAAAGTTTATTTTTATGTGAACTTAGAAATAATAAGTCACTGGCATAGGATTTCAATTTTAGTTCCTTTCTTCTTAATACAAGAAATTTTTTAATTTCAAATAATAAACTCTTTGGTATGGGGATAATCCTTTCTTTATCGCCTTTACCTTTTACTTTAATGATTTTTTCTTTGAAATTTATGTCTTTAATTCTTAACGAGATAACTTCGCTTACTCTTAGTCCGCATCCGTACATCAAGGCAAGGATTAATTTGTGTTTTTGGTTTTTTGTTAAGCTTATCATCCTTTGAATCTCTTCTCTTTCAAGAGTTACAGGAATTTTTCTTTTCTCTTTTGGATATGGGGTATTATAAAGAAGCTTTTTTCCGAATAATGAAAAGAAAAGTTTTAGTGAAGCAATTGTTGTTCTTGCACTTTTTCCTTTACTTATGTAATGTGCCCTCAGAAAATTTTTTATATCTTG